>JAPLJU010000175.1 GCA_026388445.1 Deltaproteobacteria bacterium | reverse complement strand
GCCTGTATGAGAAAGATCCTGATCACCCTCAATACGATGATCAAAAACAACACGTGCTGGAAATATGCTTAGTTAAATATCTTGACTCGAAACACAGTTGCTAATCACTCACCACTTTTTTATAACAGCCCCTTAAGCGGCTCGCAGCGACTCGACGATATTCATCCTCGACGCCCGTAGCGCAGGCAGCACTCCCCCCACGAGACCCATGACGAAAGCAAAGGCCATCGACTGGGCGACAATGGCCGGCGAGAGGGTGAATCTGAAGGCAAGCTCCGCAAAGGTCTGAAAATTCATGGTGGAAACGGTGATGAGCTGCATGAAAGAGGCAAAGAAAATCCCGGTCACACCACCAAAGAAACCCAGAAGCAGCGCTTCCACGAGAAAGGCCGCCAGGATGTTCCTTCGCTGGTAACCCAGGGCCCGGAGTGTTCCGATTTCGCTCGTGCGGTTGGCCACGGCCGAGTACATGGTGATCATCGCTCCGATGACGGCACCGATGGAGAAGATGCTCGTGAGAGAAAGTCCCAGGATGCGGAGAAATTTAGCCATCGCCTTTGATTGCTCGGCATAATAGAAATTTTCCCGCTTTGCCTCCAGCGACAGCCGCGGATCTCCGTCGATCCTTGCCGTCACGGCCTCGAACTCCGAGGAGTCCCGCAATTTGAAGATGACCAGGGAATAGACCGGCCTGCGGAAGGCCTGCATGAGCTGATCGGCATCGCCCCAGATCTCGGAATTGAAACCGGTATTCCCCGCATCGAATATACCCACGATGGTCCACTCCTGCATGCCACAGCACAGCTTTTCGTTGATGCCCGTCCCCTGGAAACGCTTGGCGATGCTCAATCCCACCATGACCTCCCGCGACCCCAGCCGGGGTGTTCTCCCCTCCGCGATCCGCACCTGCGGCCGGAGGGCCAGGGAATTTTCGCCGATCCCCCGGATGGTCACATTCGAGGGCTGACCGGTTCCGCGCTTCGGCAGGGCGATGAGGACCACGAGTTCCCGGGCGGCGAATTTCCGTCCCTGAGGGCCATTGGCGACCTCCGGCTGTGTCTCCACGACGGCGGCCTTTTCACGCTCCACACCACTGACCACCTCCGATGTCGAACCCTTCCGGACGACGATGACGTTTTCATAGGAGCCTGTCTCCACCAGGGTTTGCTGGAGGCCCTCGGCGAGCATCAGAACGGAAGCGAAGACAAAGACGACGAGCGCCATGCCCGTCGCCGTCAGGGTCGTGGTGACCCGTCTTCTCAGGAGATTGCGGAAACTGTAAGAGAAAGGGACCGCCATCAACCGATCCTCCTCAGGCCTTCGGCAATGCGGATCCGGATGGCCTGCCTGGTCGGAATGATGGCCGAGGAGATGGCCAAGACCAGGGCTGCAGCGAAGTCGAGATAGAGGGTTTCCCTTTCCACCTTGAAGATGGGGAAGTAGGTCCCCAACTCGTGATGGACGATCGTCACGGCCGGAAAGGTGAGAGCGATACCCGCGAGACAGCCCAGGATCGTGATCACAAGGGACTCCCCGAAGATGAGGGAGGTGATATGTACCCGGCCGAACCCCAGGGTCTTCAGAATCGCATACTCACCGATCCGTTCCCTTGTGGTCATGGCCATGGTGTTGGCCACGACGGCCATGATGATCACAATGACCAGAAGCGACACGATCTGGATGGCCGTCACGATCGCCTCCGTCATGGCAACGAACCCCAGGTTAAAGGCCCTCTCGGTCTCCGTCAGGGTCTCCGCAAGAGAGTTCTTGAACAGCTGGTCGATCGACACGGCCACCGTCGTTGCCAGATCGGGGCTCTGCACACCGATCAGATAGAAACCCACCTGGTCGGCCCGTCGCGGGACCGTTTTTTTCATGGTTTCATTGAGGTAATCCCAGTGGAAGAAAAATTGTGTTTCGTCGATGGTATCATCCTTACCCCGGTAAATGCCCCGAAGGACGAAATCCCATTCCCCGGGGTAGATGGTCCCCTTCAGGGTGACCGTATCCCCGATCTTCCAGCCGAACTTCCCCGCAATTTTTTTTCCGGCCACAAACCCTCTGCGGTCGCGGTAGAAGGTGAGCCTCTGATTCTCGGAGAGGATGTATTCCGGATAAAGCTCCAGGTAGCTCCGGGGTTCAACGGCAAAATTGGGAAAAAAGTTCTTCTCTTCGATGTAAATGCCGCCGAACCAGTTTCCCCAGGAAACGATCTTGACGCCCGGCACCTGCCGGATCTTATCCTTGTAGGCAATCGGCAGTGGGAAGACGAGCGAGATAGAATTCCGGGTTACCAGGCGAACAGCCGACGCGGCCTCGACACCGGCGTACCAAGCATCGACAAGGGTTCGAAGAAGCCCAAAGGCGAGGATGGCAACCGTAATCCCGAGAACCGTGAGTCCCGTGCGGAGCTTGTTGCGAAAGGCGTTTCTATAGAGGATCTTGAGGATGAACATTGTTCAGAACCCCTTTGTCGAGGTGTCTCAAAACACGGGCATGCTGAGCGGCCCTGGGATCATGGGTTACCATAATGATCGTTCTTCCCAGCTCCCGGTTCAGCCTTTCCATGAGATCGAGGACTTCCCCGGCAGAGACCCGGTCCAGATCACCCGTAGGCTCATCGGCCACCAGGATCGCAGGGTCCGTGACAATGGCCCGGGCAATGGCCACGCGCTGCTGCTCCCCGCCGGAAAGCTCTTTGGGGTAATGGCTCATGCGATGAGACAGGTTCACGAGCCGGAGGGTCATTTCCACGTGTTCCCGCTGCTCCGCCCTGGAAAGTCCCGTCAGATGCAGGGGGAGGGCCACGTTCTCGAAGGCCGTGAGCACAGGGATGAGATTGTAGAACTGGAAGATAAAGCCCACATGGGTGGCACGCCAGGCGGCAAGTTCTGTCTCGTCGAGCGTGGTGATATCAACACCGCCCACCTTGATCGTGCCGCGGTCGGCCGCGTCGATGCCGGCAATGAGGTTCAGGAGGGTACTTTTTCCGGAACCGGAAGGGCCCATGAGAGCGAGAAATTCCCCATCCTGAATATCAAAGGAAATATTTTCCAGGACCGGGACAATGTAATTGCCGCGCCGGTAGGACTTGTGGAGATTCCTGACCTCAACGATGGGTTCTTTCTCGGCCATGATCAACCCTCCGGAAGCTTTACCTTCGATCCATCCCGAAGCCTCTTCGAAGGATTGAGGACGATACGATCTCCCTGCTTGACGCCCTCCAGGACCTCCACCATTTCCCCGAATTCCCGCCCCAGCCGCACGGGTATCTCTTCAACCCGGTTGCTCTTGACAAGAAAGACGATCGTCTGCCCGTCCCGGCTGACAAGCGACGAGCGGTTGACGGCAAGAAGGGGTTTCTGCTCGTCGTCGTTCATGGCTTTCGAAAGGAATGCCACTTTGGCACTCATCTCGGGGAGGATGTTCGGATTCTTATCCAGGAGGCGGACCTTCACCATGATCGTCGCCTTGGTCCGGTCCACGGTGGGCACGATCGCATGAACGATGCCGCGAAAACGGCTGTCGGGCATGGCATCCAGGTGGACCTCGCAGGGTTGACCCTGCTTGACGAGACCGAGGTTGGATTCCGAGACATCGGCCTCCACCTGCAGCGATGCCATGTCCGCGATGGTCACAACGGCGGCCTTGGCATTCGCCGCGGCACCCAGGGGGGTGATGATATCGCCCACATCGGCGTCTTTGGTGAGGACAACGGCATCGAAGGGGGCCCGGATGAGGGTATATTCGAGGTTGACGTAGGCACCCTGGAGAGCCGCCTGTGCGGCCTTCACGGCGGCCTCGGATCCGGCTGCAGCAGCCTGGGCTTTCTTATGGCGGGCTTCGGCCGAATCAAACTGCGCCTTCGAGGTAAACTCCCGGGCGAGGAGATCCTTCTCACGCTGGAAGGATACGGCAGCATCCTCGAGCTCCGCCTTCGCCTGTTCGAGATTGTAGCGGGCCACCGTCAGGTTGGCCTGCGCCTGGTCCCTCGCCGCGATGGCGTCTTCCCCCTCGAGTCTCGCGATGACATCCCCTTTCCTGACCCGGCTTCCTTCCTCGACGGTGATCTCCAACAGCCGGCTTGTGATCTTGGACGCCACGGCGGCCTTTCGCTGAGCGACGACGTAGCCGCTTGCATTGAGCTGCGTGAAGGCCTGTGACGGATAATAGCGGGACACCGTAGCTACCTCAACCTTCACGGTCGGCGAAAAGACACCCCGAAAGAGAAGAATACCGACCACAATGGCCAGTACACCCGCAATGACCCACCGGTAACGCTTCCACTGCCCCGACAGCTTGAAAGTCTTCCGGACTCTGTCAATCTTCAATTTTGAGAGGTCTTCGTCAGCCATGGACGGACATCCTCTTCCTTTTCGGTATCTTCGGATCGGACAAGGTCTTCTTTATTATGAGGAATTTCATTCCGAATCAAGTTCTAATTTGAAAAGAGTTACCGGCGGTGTCAAATGTTTTAAAATGGATAACGGGACCCGGGATGATAGCCGTCCCGAAGGTTTCTCCGGTTGATGAGCGGCTGTTTTGCTTATTTTATGAAAGAGAACAGAAAGGATTTCCTATCGAAAGGATTTCCACCTCGATGCGTCCGTCCGAGACCTTACCTTTTTCCTTGAAACCCCGGTGCTCCTTTGCGTATGATAAGAAAAAAGTATGCGGGCAGTCTATCGGAGATCCCAGGAAAAAAGCAATCGATCCCGGAAAGGAGCATGCGAATGGCCGTCAAAGTCCTGATCAAGAGAAAGGTGCCCAGGGAGAAGGAAAAAGAACTGCTGAACCTCATTACCCAGCTCCGTGTCATCGCCTCGAAGGAAACCGGCTATATTTCAGGGGAGACGATGCGTAACGTCAAAAACCCCGTGGAATACCTTGTCATCAGCACCTGGCAGAACCTCAAGGGTTGGAAAGCCTGGCTGACCAACAAGGACAGGAAAAAGATCCAAAAGGAGATCGACGCGCTCCTGGGCACAAAGACGGCCTACGAGGTCTACCACTACCCCGAAAAACGGCCTGTGACACTCACGGGATACGGGAGATGGGAAGGCGGCTGAGAGACGCCGGAACCATTGGGAGGTGATATCGAGGAAACACAAGTTGGAGGTCGCGGTGAAAGAAGTTTCCGGTGTAAAAAACTCCTTCCCCAGAGAGATTGCGGACCGTTTCTGGGTCCTGGGTCATTACCATTTCAACCTCTATCTCGCCCGGGGCGGCAGGGCCAATGCCCTGATTGAGACGGGTATTTCCGCGACAGCGGGATCCGTAATACAGCAAATGGAATCCCTGAAGGTCGAGCCGGATTACCTGGTCGTTACCCATCCTCATCCTGACCACATCAACGGCCTTCCGGCCCTCCGTGAGCGGTTTCCAAAAGCCAGGGTTATCGCCGGCGAGGGCGCACCGGAGTTTATTGAGCATCCGAAGACCGCCGCGGCCCTTGTGGCCGAGGATGCCTTCATGACGAAATACATGGCGACGGTGGGCCTCAAGTCCGCACGCCCCCCCATCGACAGGCCACCCAGCCTGGAAGGGTGCCTCACCGTGAAAGACGGGGATGATATCGGCCTCGGGGGACTGACACTGCGCTTCCTGGCCGTCAGGGGGCATGCCATCGGAAGCATCGCGGTCTTTATCCCCGAGATCGGCGCCCTCATGCCCTCCGACAGCTTCGGATTCTACCTGCCGCGCCAGGGCTTCTTCCCGATCTTTTTTACCGGCTTTTCCGACTATGTGGCCACCATCGATCGGCTGGCGGCGCTGAAGCCGAAGATCCTGGGGCTTGCCCATCAGGGTCCGATTGCCGGGCAGGAGGTGGAGAGAGTCGTCGCCCGGGCACGTGAAATCGCCGTGGACATGCGTGAGCGTCTCAGGAAAGACAGCCGCCCCGACGACGAAATTGTCCGGGATCTCTTCAAGGAATACTACCGTGACGAACTGCTGCTCTACACCAGGGAAAATATCATCGAATGCTGCCGCCTGATCCTGAAAAGGAGCCGGCAACAGGGCTGAAGGAAGATCGTTTCGGAAAGGACGTCATAAAAAAACCCCCTGAGGGGATGAGGCTCAGGGGGAGGCGAAGAAGGAAGAAAGGAGAAGATTGACTCGCCGCAGGTTTTATCTGCAGGTTAGGAAGGGAACCAGGTCTGACCACTACCGAAAGGTCACGGCCAGTCAGGCATAGTGTCGGCCCGGCACCCGTCTAACCCTTGTTTGCATCCCTATTATCGGCTGCCCCGGAAAGAAACTTAAACCTTTTTTAGAAAGACCCCTGCCTGCCCCCCGCCCGGGCTCCGAGGCATTCCTCCCCATAAAAAACAACGATCCTGGCCGGCGGGAAAAAACGCGAGCACCCCGTTTTAAAAATTTCCGTCTCCTTTCAGGAAATCCCCGTTTACGGGGATCCGCCGTCTTCGCCATCACCGACCCACATCGGGCTTGAAAGGATAAGCATTTTGGGCTAACTTGGTAAATGAATTTCCCGACCTGCTCGGCATCATCGTGAGATCCTTTCTGAAAACCAAGACAATGCAGACGGGGGGAAAACCCGGGCGGATTAGAGGTCTTTGCTCTTTTTTCGAAACCTCCCCGGTGCACGGAGAAATGAAATGAAGAAATCCGAGCCCGAAGACTTTCAGACCTACCTGAAACCGACGGCTTTCATCGACAGCGATTCACCCGAGATTGTCTCCTTTACCAGAACCCACACGGCCGGTGCGAGAGAGGATATCGAGAAAGGCGTGAGGCTTTTCTATGCCGTTCGCGACGGGATCCGGTACGACCCATACAACATCGTCCTCAGACCCGAAGCCTTCAAGGCGAGCAACATCCTGAAAAAAGGGTCCGGCTACTGCGTGGCCAAGGCCATCGTCCTGGCCGCCGCGGCCCGGGCCGCGGGGATTCCCAGCCGTCTCGGTTTGGCGGACGTGCGAAACCACCTAAGCACCGAACGCCTCCGGAGGATTATGAAGACGGATGTCTTCACCTATCACGGCTTCACGGAGCTCTTCCTCGACGATCACTGGGTCAAGGTGACGCCGACCTTCCATCTCTCGTTGTGCGAGCGTTTCGGCGTGAAGACCCTTGAATTCGACGGCCGGAAGGACTCCCTTTTCCACCCCTACGACGCCAAGGGAAACCGGCACATGGAGTATGTCCGTGATCACGGCACTTTCGCCGATGTCCCCTTCGAACGGATCGCCAAGGAGTTCCGGAGAATTTACCCGGAATTCTTTAGCGAGGAGGGAGAGATGGTCGCAGGAAGCTTCGATGAGGAAGCCCTGCGGGAACGGAAGCGGGGAAAGGCCTAAGGCCGGCCATTTCTTTCAACCCCATATCAAGCCACGAGCGCGATTTATGCCCCTGGTGACTTTCTATTTTCAGCTTCATCAACCCTTCGGGCTTCATCCGGCAAGGGAAAAATTCCTGTGGGATGAAGTCAACCGGGAAATCTTTCTCCGCTTCTCGGAGCTATGTTACCTGCCGGCCCTGGGCATGTTCACGGAGATCATCAAAAAAAATCCCTCCTTCAAGATCACTCTCGGCCTGTCAGGGACATTCCTGGAGCAGGCAGAGCTATACAGACCCGAGGTAATCGGCGCCCTGCGCGAGCTTCTGGATGCGGGCGCAGAGAAAAACCAGGTCGAGTGCCTCGATGAGACATATTACCATTCCCTGGCAAGCCTCTATTCGGACCCGAGAAAACAGGAATTCCGCGACCAGGTGTCCCTCCACAGGGACAAGTTGAGGACCCTCTTCGGGGTGATCCCCTCCTCCTTCAGAAACACCGAGCTTATCTATAACAACGACATTGCCGACGTGGTCGCCGACATGGGTTATCTCAGCGTCCTCGCCGAAAGGAGGGATGAGATGATCACGGCGGAAGGAAGCCCCGTCACATCCGACCGGGTTTTTCGAAGTGCCGGGGACCGTTTGATCGTCCTTCTGCGCGACAGGTCTCTGAGCGAGACCGTGACGCGGCGGTTCCCTGCAGATCCCTCACCGCCCGAGTCGTACGCGCATCGCATCGCCGCCTCCGGGGGAGAGGTCCTGCTTCTGGGCTTCGATTTCGAGCACATCGGGGCGCACATCCCGGCCGACAAAGGTATCTTTGAATTCTGGAGAAGGCTTCCCGAGGTCATGGCCCAGCACCCCGCTGTGGAGATCGCGAATCCCTCGGAGATCGCCGACCGCTTCAGGAACCGGGAGTGCCCGCCCCTGGATGTCAGGAGACACACGGCCACGGCCTGGACCGATCTCGAGAGAAACACCTCCGGCTGGCTCGGCTATTTCACGCAGTACGAATTATTCAGGGACATCGAAAAACTGGAGGGAGATGCGCAGGCCGCAGGCGGAGATCTTCTCAGGCACTGGAGGCATCTCACCACCTGCGATCACCTCTACTACCTCTATGACCGCCGGGATGACATCCCTGCCCTGCACGTCTATGCTAACCCTTACGAGGAGAGCACCGAACAGGCCACCCATATCTTCACGCGGAAGGTGGACTATCTGGAAATGGTCCTGCGGAGGTTCATGACCCTCAAGAAGAGCGAAAGGACGGCCGTCCTCATCATCAGCCCCGAGACGGGCCGCCTGCCCGAGGAAATGGGTGTCCTGGCGAGGTACATTTCCGGAAAGAGCGGGGGCCAGGGGGAGGTGGTTACCGCCCTGTGTGAGGGGCTCATCGAGAGGGGCATCGATGTTCACGTGGCGACGCTCAATCTGAAAAAAAGGTTCCAGAAGGAATCCAGCATCGACGAAGATGCCTGGCGTGAAATCCGTTATCGTGTTGATCCGGACAGGATTCACCTCGTCAGTTCCGCCATTTTCGCGGAGCTGCCGAGCGCCTATGCCGGCAACCCCGTTCTCAACGCTGCAGAGTTTCAGCGGGAACTCGTGAACAACATCATCAAAACGGTCCGGGCCAAGAGCAAGGGAAAGCTCGTTCTCCACACGCACGACTGGATGGCAGGGGGCATCATCAACGCCTACGCAAGGTCCCGCGGCATCCCCGTACTTCACACCGTCCACAACATCTTCACCGGACATATTCCCCTGGAAGCCCTCTTCGGGGTCGAACTGGATCAACTGTCGGAATATTTCTTCTTCTCGGAGGATAAGGGTAAACGGTGCATCGACAGTCAGGCCACGGCCATCAAGAATGCGTCGATCATCAACTTTGTCGGAAAACGCTTTCTCCAGGAAGTGGTCGAGGGTTATTTCATGGACCGTCACATTATCTTACCGAGTGTGCGGGGGGAGGTCCGGGCGAAGTACTACCACGGAACCGCCGCGGCCATCATCAACGCTCCTTCGCTTATCATGTACCCGGAGCGATGTCCTCATTTGATTCGGAATTACGGTCCTGACGAAAACGTAATCGAGGCCAAAAGGGTGAACCTCGTGGAGTTTCAGAAAAGGACGGGGTTGAACGTTGATCCAGAGGCGATCCTCTTCTTCTGGCCGTCACGGCTGGACCCGAACCAGAAAGGCGTGGAACTCCTCGAGCACATCACCCGGCGATTCATAGACGAGCACGGCGATGTCCAGATCGCCGTCGTGGGAGACGGGGTGGGAAGTGACCGAACCCACGAGGAAATCATAGGCCGGATTGCATGGTCCTCGGGCGGCCGGGTCTGTTATCAGCGATTCGACGAGCCCCTGGCCATGCTCGGCTTTGCCGCGGCAAGCGATGTCTTCGGAGCCTCGCTCTATGAGCCCTGCGGCCAGATCGACCAGGTCGGGAATCTCTTCGGGGCCACGGCCACGAATCGCGACACGGGGGGCTATCATGACAAGATCAGGGAGCTGCGGATGAAAATCGACGGTTCGCCGCAGGACGTGGGAAACGGTTTTCTCTTTCGCGATTATGATCCGGCCGGGCTGTGGTTCGGTCTTGAAAAGAGTATACGCTTCCACCGGATCCCCCGGGAGATCCGGGAAGTTCAGGTCAAGCGGATCATGAGAGAGGTCCGGGAGCGATACGATCTTCGGAACATGATCGCGGAGTACATCGGTCTCTATGAAAGATTAAATGACGGGAAACCCCTGATCTGAGTGCGCGAAAAAACCCCCGACCGTTCGGTTCGGGGGTTTTTATTTTCCGGAGGACACGATGGTCTGTTTCGTCTTTTTGGTCCTTCTCACCACTATCCACTTGTATGTTAAATTCCTATCTCAAAGTTGAAAGTTTATGTTAAACGTTCTTCCATCAGGCTGTTCACGTCGTGGTAGACCGCACTACCACAGGGTTCAAAACCCGCTGATTAGCT
>JAPLJU010000168.1 GCA_026388445.1 Deltaproteobacteria bacterium | reverse complement strand
TGAACTGAAGAACCTGAGCAAGCACTACAGATCCCTGCGGGCGGTCCATGAGCTGAATTTGACCGTGGCGGAGGGTGAAATATTCGGCTTCATCGGACCGAACGGCGCGGGCAAAACCACAACCATCCGCATGATGGGCGGCGTCATTCTCCCGACGCAAGGGGAGATTTATATCGATGGTATCTCCATGGCCGCGGACCCCGTTGAAGCCAAAAAACGGATCGGCTTCATCCCGGATCGCCCGTTTTTATATGAAAAACTCACGGGTATGGAATTTCTGAAATTCACGGCGGATCTCTTTCACGTCGAAAGGGACCTCTTCGGGAAAAAATCGAAGGAGATATTAAAGATGTTCTCCCTGCTGGACCGGGCCGACGAACTGATCGAGTCCTACTCTCACGGAATGAAACAGCGCCTGATCATCGGTGCGGCCATTCTGCATGAACCAAGGGTCATCGTTGTCGACGAGCCCATGGTCGGCCTCGACCCCGCGGGAATCAAACTCGTCAAGGACCTTTTCCGCCGTCTGGCCAGCGGAGGAACAACCCTGTTCCTTTCAACCCATTCCCTCGATGTGGCAGAGGACCTCTGCCATCGAATGGGAATCATCCACCGGGGGTCGCTCATTGCGACGGGGAACCTCAGCGAATTGAGACAGTTGGCCCGCGTCCAGGAAAGCGATCTGGAAGCCGTTTTTCTGAAACTCACGGAGGAGGAAGTCCCATTATGAAAGACGTACTCACCCTCCTCAGACCCCGGTTCCTTGCCATGAAAAACAGGGTGGCCTCCGGCCAACGGCGTGGGAAGATGCTGGCACGTCTTTTCTATGCGATGGTGGGTCTCATCTTCTGGGCCGGCTTATTCGCCATTTTCTACCGCGTCCTCAAATACTTCAAAAACGTGGAGGTTTTCGGCGATCTTTTGGCTTTCAAACTTCTCGCCATGTCCCTCATCACGTTCTTCTCCCTCCTGATCTTCAGCGGCCTTCTCACGGCGCTCTCCAAATTCTACTTGAGCAGGGATCTGCCCCTCGTCCATTCTCTACCGGTGCCTTCAGAAAAGATATTTCTCGCCCGGTGGCTCGAGTCCTCCGCTGACAGTTCCTGGATGGTCATTGCATACAGCCTGCCTCTTTTTCTGTCCTACGGCGTCGTTTACAAGGCAGGCGCCCTGTTCTACACCACCTTGCTTCTGAACATCCTTCCTTTCTGTCTTATTGCTACGACACTCAGCATTCTGCTGGTTCTGGCTTTCGCCCCGATCCTCCCCGCGGGTCGCATGAGGAGTCTGTCATTCGTACTGGGTATTTTGGTCTTCCTCCTTCTTCTCATTTCCTTCCGTCTCATGCGGCCCGAGAAATTCGCAAATCCCGAATCCTTCGCGACCCTTCTTGTCTACTTCAAGGACCTGGAAATGACTAACGACCCGTATCTTCCCACCACGTGGTTTTTCGACAGCATCCGGTCTGCCCTTTCTGGCGCTACCGGAAAGGCCCTTTTTCACACCGCTTTGTCCTGGAGTTTCTGCGGTTCCCTGGTTTACCTCACCACGTGGATCGCAGGGCCGCTCTATCTCAAAGGCCTCTCCAGGGCCCAGACCGTTTACGGAAAACGACCGGGATTTCCTGCTTTGAGAAGACTTCGATGGCCCAGTCCGCTGCAATGGCTTCCCGGTCCCGTGAGGGCCTTTGTCCTCAAAGAAATCAAGACCTTCCTGCGGGATCAGACACAGTGGCCTCAGATATTCCTCCTGGCGGCGCTCATCGTTCTTTATCTCTACAATTTCTCCGTCCTTCCGCTGGAGAGGGCGCCGATTCAAATCGTCTATCTCCAGAACCTCTTTTCCTTTCTGAACATGGGTCTTGCCGCCTTCGTCCTGACGGCGGTTTCGGCTCGCTTCGTGTTCCCGGCAATCAGTATCGAAGGCGGCGCTTTCTGGATCGTGAAATCAGCCCCCCTGTCCGTCGGAACCTATCTGTGGATCAAGTTTTTCATCTACTTTATCCCCCTGCTTCTTCTGTCTGAGCTCCTCATCATTGCCACAAACATCCTTCTACGGGTCACCCCCTTTATGATGACCCTTTCAGTCATAACCATGCTCTTCCTGGCACCCGGTGTTGTTTCGCTGGCCCTGTGTCTCGGCACCCTCTACCCGGATTTCTCTTCCGAAAATCCGGCCCAGTCCGTGACAAGCCTGGGCGGACTGATTTACATGACGCTCTGTGCCGGGTTCATCGCTTTGGTGATTGCCCTGGAGGCGGGACCGGTTTACACGATATTCATGGGGGGGATGCGCGGGGCGAGCCTTTCGATGTCACAATGGATCTGGCTTGCGGGATCGTTTTCAGCGGCCATGATTCTCTGTTTCATGACTTTCGCCATACCGATGAGAATAGCTGTCAGGAACCTCGGCGAAAAGCTCGATGGGTGAGTGATCGGCAGGGGATAACCGCCCCCGTTCAGACTGGCGGGGCAACGCCCCCGCCGGAAGAGAAACGACACGCCAATCGAGGATGAAAGAAAGGGGGTGCGACGGGCGCAGAAGTGACTGGCCGCATCAGGTGTCTGTCTAGACGGCTTATTTTTTACCGCGCATGATCATTACGATAGCCACGACGATGATAATACCGATGAGAAGATACAGGTAGATAGACATTTGAAGCTCCTTTCACTGACGATTCGTTTATCCTGGCTGCCGCTTTATATACCACAAATGACTGCGAACGCCGTGCTTTTTTTCATTTAAAAATGAAATACTGGGACAATTTTTCTTATTTCCCTTGCCGTCGTCTGGTTTTTTGTTTAATAAATTTTTCGATGCGACCGGTCAACCTTTAATCCGCCCGTTTAAACACATAATGACATCTTGGAGGTGTCGACATGATCAACTTTTCCCTCTCTCCCGAACAGTTGAAGATCCAGGAGGCCGCAAGAGCATTCGCCCTCCAGGAGGTTTTGCCCGTGGCATGGCGCTACGACGAAAAAGATGAACTGCCCCTCTTCATTATGAAAAAGGCCTTCGACATGGGGATCATGAACATCACCATACCCCGGAAATACGGCGGGCCGGGGTACGGCCTCATGGAGTGTGCTTTGATTGTAGAAGAGATCTCCGCCGCCTGTGCCGGTCTCGCAACGTCCATCTTTGACAACTCGCTGGGTGTCGAACCGCTTCTGCTTACGAAGAATGAAGAGGCCAGAGCGAAGTATCTCCCCGTCATCGCGAAGGATTTCAAGCTGATCTCCTTTGCCACCTCTGAACCGACCACCGGTTCCGATGTGGCCGGCATCCGCTGCCGGGCGGACAGAGACGGGGACGATTACATCCTCAATGGCACGAAATATTGGATGACAAACGGCGGCTTCGCGGACTACTACTCCATCTTCGCAACGGTCGACCCGACGGCGGGTTACAAAGGCATCTGTGCCTTTCTCGTCGAGAAAGGCTGGGAAGGTATTTCCACGGGACTGCACATCCCGAAGCTCGGACAGCGCTGCTCGAACACGGTGGGCATTCATTTCAGAAACACCCGGGTCCCCAAGGAAAACGTGCTGGCGGAACCCGGGCAGGGTTTCTACATGGCCATGACAGCTTTCGCGAGAACCCGGCCGATTATCGGTTCTTTCGGTGTCGGGGCGGCCCGCACCGCCATGGAGCTCGCGATTGATTATGCCAAGCGGCGCCGTGCCTTCGGCTTCCCCCTCAAGGAATTCCAGGCCGTGGCCTTCAAAATAGCCGAGATGTACCAGAAGGTCGAAACGGCGCGTTTACTGACATGGAAAGCGGCCTGGGAAGCGGATTCCGGTCAGGACCCGACGATCACGGCTTCCATCACGAAGTTCTATGCCACGGAGGCCGCTTTCGAGGTCGTCGACGAAGCCCTTCAAATCTTCGGCGGCTATGGTTATACGCGGATGTACCCGATTGAAAAACTCTTCCGGGATATGCGGCTTCTCAGAATCTACGAGGGCACCAGCGAAGTCCAGCGTGTGGTCGTGTCACGATTTGCCTTCGACAGTTACAAGCCCATCATGCCCGCCCTCGAGGATTTCCCTCAGTTCGGACATCTGGATGTCCATGAAACACCCGGCGAGACCGCCTGGCGGTGCCGCATGTGCGGCTACGTCCACAGGGGTCAAGAGCCACCGGACGAATGCCCCTACTGTTTCTTCCCGAAGACGGCTTTCAAGAAGGTCTGGCCAAGGGAGTAAAGAGCTTCCCCTCTTTCGAATGCCGGCATAAAAAGGGCTCCGTGTCTTGAAATGACCGGAGCCCTTTCTGTCACCGGAACTAGAAAAGTCCTACCTCTTTTCCGATCGCCAGAAACTGCTTGGGAAACTGGGGTTCGAAATTCAGGAAGAAGGGCACAGGGTACTGGGCGCCGACTTTGTTGCCGGCATCCCTCAGGCCTTCAAGAAAGACACTCAAGCCCTTGGCGGGGATTGAGAAGACCATCTCGTCATCCTGGGTCAGGGAAAAGACGCGATCCCCCATCCCCGGGACGACCACCCTGGGAACACCCTCCTTGAACGGTGCCATCAGATACTCGGCGCATTCCACCTTGCCGCCGAAATTGCCCTGGATTCTTTTCCCGTCCTCATAAACCCAGGCCTGGATCGCCCTCATCACCTGCGCAGGGTTCCCGTACATCACGATCGTGTCCGGTTCAAAGGCTGCACGCGCCAGCGGTGCGATCACCAGGGCCCCGTAGGCCCCTTTGGGTAGTTTGCCGATGGAGGAGACATCCTGTCGCGCCGCCTCTTCGTTTTTCGAATAATTCCCCGCACAGAACAGCCGAACGATTGCTGCGTCCGGATCCGTCGTCTCGCTGAGGCCGAAAGCCAGCGCCGCCGGAACACAGATCAAGTCGGCTTTCGTGATTCCCATCGTCCACCCGTAAAGCCGCTTTGTCTTCTCGGGAAATTCCGACGCGCTTTTCAGGAACTTAACGGCGACCGGAAATGTCCTCAACCTGAGATTCTGATATATGAATTCTGCCGCTTCCTTTAGATTCTGACTGCCCATATTCAATCCTCCTTTTCAATGCCAGAATTCCTCTTCTGCTCTGGACATGTTACTCTGACGGAAAAGAAGCACAAGCTCTCTTATGCCCCATAAAAAATTCTTTTCATCGCTTCTTTCAACCTGTTGAACATTTCTTTTAAAATTCGAACTAGCTTGTGAGCCACCGTTCACCGCCGGGGCTATTCAACGGATTTCATTTTGCGTCACATCCTTCCCGACGATCCATTCGCTGAAGTCCTCAATTTTGCTGTCCGCTTTTTCACGGGAACAACCCTACTTTTCCCTTATCTTCTCGATCAGGCGTTCACGATTCCCTGCAATCGGGCTGATATCTGAATGGCTGAGTTCATCCCAGTATCTTTGAACCTTTCGATCGGTGCAGGATCCGTTTTCTTCAACGAATTCCCGCCGCATGGCCTATCCCCCTCCAGACACGGCTTATCGTTCAATCGGATCGGGGCTTAAAATCATTCTTGACCCGGAGGGGTCAGTTATGTAAAAAAATAGACACGATGACGCCAAATGCAAGGGGAGACGTACTTCATCTTACCCGTATTCGGCTTCCGAATATGTTCTGACATTGTCTATCAAAGGAGGGATGTGAAATGCCGACTTACGAGTATCTCTGTGGTGACTGCAAGCACAAGTTCATCCTAATCATGAGCATTTATGAACACGACAAGAAAAAGGTCGCGTGCCCCAAATGCCGCAAGAAGAACGTCAAGCAACGGATTTCGACATTTCTGACCAAAACAAGCAGAAAAAGTTGATTTTTATCGGCACGCTATGGCTCATCGGGGATGCCCGACACACAGGGGACACCCGGAATTTTCCCGGGCTTTTTTCATCCCTGACCATCTCTCCGGGCCCTTCACGGCAGCATCCTGTGATGCCTGAGATAATCCGCCGCCATCAAAATTCCGAGAGCTGTTTTGCTGTCGGTGATCTCGGCCTTCCGGAACATTTGAAGCACGGTCTCTACCGGCATCTCCAGAGGCTCTATGTACTCATCCTCATCCGGCGGCAGGGATTCACGATAAAGCTCGATGGCGAGGTAATAATACATGTATTCGTTCCCGTATCCCGGAACAAGATAGCCCTCAAAAAGTTTCACCAGCTTCTTCGCCCGGTACCCGATCTCCTCGGCCATCTCCCGCTGGGCGCATTCTTCACAGGATTCCCCGTCGTCATTCACCCGTCCTGCGGGGATCTCAAGAAGATAATCTCCGATGGCCGGTCGGTACTGCCTGATCATCACGACGGACCCGTTTTTCTTGAATGGGACGACCGATACAGTTCGCCTGTGGTCGATCCGGCTCACTTCCACGATTTTACCGTTCGGCAGGGTGATTTCTTCCTCGTATACCGCAAAGACGGGACTCCGGTACACCAGCGACGATCGCAGAGGCTTTTGGCGGTCCATATCGACGACCCTCACTTATCGCACGACAAGAACGGCGGTCTTGCTCCGGCCATGCAGGACGCCGAAGGTCACGCTTCCCAAAACGGAGCTGATCGCCCCCTTCCCCCTTGACCCCATAACGATGAGACCCGCTTTTGACTTCTTCGCCTCTTTCAGGATTTCCTCGACGGGATGCCCTGATCTGATCACTACTTTTGCCTTGATTTCAAGCTGTTCGCACTTTTTTTTAATCTTTTGTGTGAAGATTCCGGCGCCCTGTCGCAGATAATCTTCGATAGGCTCCACCAGGTGAGTCGGTGTAGCTGCTGCCGGCATCGCACGGCTCAAATAGGCACTGTTGTCGATCACATGGAGAATCGTCATAACGCTGCCCAGTCTCCCTGCCAGGTTGATCGCAAAGTCAACGGCTTTGCCTGACACTTTTGATCCATCCACAGCCACGAGAATATTTTTTACCATATCGCCTCCTGAACTTTTCGACCTGAGTGAATATGCTTATCGCTGCCTCGTTTCCTCCGACCTCTTGTAGGGAACCGGTATGTACTGTACGGAAGGCCTTCGCTGCATGGTCTGCGGGAAGAGGTCCATGAGTTCGTAAATTTCTTCTGGAAGCCCGACCCTGACGGGGAAGTCCCATGTCCTTCGCCTCCTCGCACGTGATGGGGTAATCATGGGTCCAGTGCCCCTCGACAAGGGTACTCGCAATCCGCTCCGCGGTCTCCGGTTCGATGCGTGGAATCATGATCTTCTTTGCAAACTCCTTCATTTGACCGGTTGCCATCCTGGCCACATCGGCAAGGATCAGGGTTTTGTCCTCTATGTCCTTCGGGTCCTTTTCCTTGATCATCCTGAGGATCGAACCGGCCGGGTACTCACCGAGCTGCGGATCAATCGGGCCTAAAACTGCATTTTCGTCCATGACCACCTCGTGGGCCACCAGGCACAGCAGCGTGCCGCCCGACATGGCATAATGTGGAACAAAAATGGTGACCTTCGCATCATGCCTTTTCATGGCCATGGCAATCTGCTCCGTCGAAAGCGCCAGGCCGCCGGGCGTGTGGACGATCATGTCGATAGGCATGTCGTCAGGGGTAAGCCGTATCGCCCGGAGGATGTCTTCGGAATCGTTGATATCGATGTAACGCATCGCATCACGGGAAAACCCAGAAATTTCATGGTCTCCTGCCGGTGGATGAGGGTAATGACCCGGGAGTTTCGTTTTCGCTCAAGGGCGCGAATCACCGCCATCCGTTTCCCATGCATCATCTTTTGCTGTAGGAGGGGCAGAAAAATGACAAACAGCATGATGACCCAGAAGAGATCTCCGATGAAACCGGACATTCCTCTTACCTCCCCTACTGTATTTTCAATAGTTCCGTGTAAAGCCTTCTGCCGATCTCCATGCCGCGGTCGATGAAATCCGGCCCGTAGGCCTTACCGGCCTGTGACCGGAAGGTACCACGAATCTTCTCGATACCCTTCATGCCCTCGAGATAACGACCCATGACGGCCGAAATCGGAACGTTCCGCCTTTCCAGCATGGACCAGAGCATCTCGGTAAAATTATCGGGCCCCCAGCGGAACTTATCGGCATCGTAGAGAGCGTCCGAAATCAGCAGGGCCAGTGAATCTTGGAGGGGTTCGACCGGTTGAAAGGCCTCGTGGTTGCCGATAGCCTTCGTGATGGCAGTCACTTCCGTCTCACGAAGCCCAAAAGAAGTCCTGAAAATTTTTTCGGCCGCCTCGGCGCTCTTTTTCGCATGCTGCTTTTCAAACCTTCGCACATCGTGAAAAACACCTGCGAGGTGGGCCAGAAGCATAAACCGGTCAACATCCTGCCCGTAGCTTCCCCCCTCCGACTCCATCATCACGAGGGCACCCGCATCAACGGCTACGCGTGCGGCATGTAAAATTCCATGTCCGAAATGATCTTCCTGATTCCTGAGAATAGAAAGACCGTGTCTCACGAGGGGATGGCTGCGAAAAAGAACGCGGGACGTGTTGACCTCCTGCTGTCTTTCGGAATAGAAACGGGGCGGCCCGACCGCAAAGGATATTTTTCTCGACAGTTGTTTTGCTTCCCGGTAATCGTGACACACCTGGTGGCTTCCCCCCCGATGATCTTCGCGTTGCAACAGGGCCTGTGGACTATTTATAATTTACCACTATTGCTTCACCTTTTCAGTTGTTTTTTGTGTTGTTTTTTTAAAATCAGTATGGATCAAATATCGGGATGATAACTGCAGACGGGCTGGACCGACCGGGGTGGAACCTTTTAAGATATCTGATGGGCTCTACAGCAAGGCATGGATTGCCCTTTCAAGATGGTTGAGCGTGTTGCACTCTCTTGCTATATGACAGAAGGGCAGGTATCGTTTCATTTCAGAATCCCCGGAGCCCCAGAGGGACGGCGTCTCCGGATTCAGCCAGATGATCCTTTTTGACCTTTCCTGCATCCTTTTGAGTATCCCCACTTCCGGCTCCCCGAAATTGCTCCTGGCATCCCCGAGGATGATGACCGTTGTTTTGTTTGTCAGGTTTCCGGACCAGCCCTCCCAGAAATCCCGCAGGGACTGTCCGTAGTCCGTCCTCCCCATCCAGATATCGAGGCCTGTACCTGTCTGGAGGCGGACCACGGCTTCCTCGAGATCGTATTTATCGAAGATCGAGCTGGCCTCCACGAGGTTCGAGCAAAAAATGAAGGTGTCGATCTTTTCGATCAATTCATTGAGGCTGTACAGAATGAGGAGGAAGAACCGGACGATCGTCGAGACGGATCGACTCACATCACAGATGACCATGATTTTCGGCCGGTCTATTTTCTTCATTTTCCACCGGGTATCAAAGGGAAGACCCTGATAGGCGATGTTGCTTCTCATGGTTTTTTTGAAATCCAGTTGCCCCCTTTTGGCCCCCTTTTTGCGTCTCGTGTGAAGATCGCGCAGATTCTTGACCATCTTCCGGATGATGACCCGGATCTGCTGGTAGTGATGCTGCTCGATGTTGGTGAGTCTCGCGTTCCTCAAGTAACTTTCTATCATACCCTCCGTGGCGGACCCCGCATACAGGTCATACTGGCGCTCGACGAATTTTCTGGCACGGTCCGTGAGATCCTCTCTTCCCTCCTCGAGCATATTGGCGATTCGCGTCGATTCGTCGTCCCCGTTCGCCCGAAGCTCCCGGATATAGTCATTCAGCTCATCGAGGCCCATCTGCTGCATCAGCCTTCTCACGTAAAGACCCTTCTGCGTGAAAAATTGAATCCCCGTGATGTCCACGGACAGGGCGGCCTGGCTCATCGCAACGGCAAGCCCCGCCATATTTCCACTCAGAATCATCTGCGCGACAAACGGGATCTCCTCATCGGGCTCTCCCTTCATTGCGTCCGGAATGTCGTAGGCATGGTCAAAGGGAACATCCGTCGAGAAAAACCGATCGAAGGTCATATGGAAGATTTCTTTCTCCGTGAGGGTCTTCGCCAGCGCCGCCGAAAGAGCGTTTTTCAGGATGCCCCTGTCGCCGTAACCGATCAAATCGGTTACATGCATGGCATCGATACTTTCGGCGACCGAGACCCGGACACCGGAGCCACGGAGTGCCAAAATGAAGTTTTCGAGAATCCTGTCCATAATCAGGTCGCGGTCACATTCAGGGCCTTTTCGGCCATACTTCGAAGTTGTTCCTTCACCAGCTTGACGTCCTCTTCGAACTTGACAAAGGTGTTGAGCGTGTCATGGATAAGATCATAGTTCAATTTATCAACATGGAGGATCATCAAGACCCTTGCCCAATCGATGGATTCGCTGATCGATGGGAGCTTCTTAATATCCAGCTTTCTCACCTCATGGATGAAGGCGACCAGCTGGGTTTCCAGCCTTTCGGATATGTCCGGAACCTTGGTCCTGACGATCTCCCGCTCGAGCTTTTGATCAGGAAAGGGGATGTAGAGATGGAGACATCGCCGCTTGAGCGCTTCACTCAATTCTCTCGTGTTGTTGCTCGTGAGAAAAACGAACGGCTTGGACACCGCAGCGATGGTACCGAGTTCCGGTATGGACACCTGAAAGTCCGACAGGACCTCGAGCAGAAAGGCCTCGAACTCGTCGTCGGACTTGTCCACTTCATCGATGAGAAGAACAGCTCCCTTTTTCTCCTGAATGGCCTTCAAAAGCGGCCTGGGCTCCAGAAAATCCATGGAGAAGAAAATATCATCGTACTCGTGCAGCTTCTGGATGGAACCGTCAAGTCCGTTTTCACCTTTGATGATCTGATCCAGTTTATCGCGCAGCAGCTGGGTGTACAAAAGCTGCTTCCCGTATTTCCACTCGTAGAGGGCCTTCGACTCGTCAAGACCCTCGTAGCACTGCAGCCGGATCAGCGGAACGCCGAGAAAAAAGGCCGCCGTCTTCGCCAGTTCCGTCTTTCCGACACCGGCAGGCCCCTCAACGAGGATCGGCTTGCAGAGATGATAAGCGAGATAGACCGTCGTGGCAATTTGCCTGCTGCAAATGTACCCTGCCTGTTTGAACTCCCGCTGTACGACTTCGATCGAAGAAAATTTTTCATCGTGAAAAGGTTTCATGGTGTTATCCCTTTGAAAGGAGAAGATCTCCCATATTTCGCATTTTGATTTTTGACACATGCTCTGCCAGTTGAACGGTCTTCCGGAGATCATGGGTGATCCTGTTGAACGCCGGGTCTTCGGCGATGCCGATTCCGGACGCAATAGAAGCGATAAAAGCCTGAATATTTTTCGACTGGATTTTCATGAACACCGTCAGGGCATCCAGCGTCTCAAAAGGCAGGTCGTTATCACAGATCCGTGCCGCCTCTTCGGCGATCACGTCCACGGCATCGAGGGAGACCTGAATCTCTCCGAGCTTCTCCTTCAGACCTTCCATATCGCGGATGCCTGTTTTTTGAATGAGCCCCAGGAGCATCTCCAGTTGTAATATCATGCCGCCCATGACGGGCCCCATCAAAAGGACATCCTCAAGCGGCCTAAAGGGCTTTGACATCTTTTCATAGGCCGTCCCGTTTTCACCCAGTTGATTCGATAGGGGCACAATACAGTGATCGAACCGGACCCCGCAATGGGGTGACGGCTTAAGAAAATCGATTTTCATCAAAGAACCCGGATGAACGCCCTCTGCATCACGCGGAACGATGATGAACGTGAACTCTTTATGGTCCCCCAAAAGGCCTGTCACACTGAAGACCATGAAGAAATCGGCAAAGGTGCCGTTTGTCAGATAGGCCTTTTCGCCATTGATCTCATACCGGTCGCCTTTTCTTTGCGCCGTGGTCTTCACGTGTTTCGGGTGCGCCCCCGTCCCGGGTTCCGATATGGCGATGGAACCTGTCAGCTCACCCCTCGCCATAGGTCTCAGGCACGCATCGATCTGCCCCTCCTGACCGAAAGAAAGGATGAAGAAACGTGCAACGATCAGATGGATCATCCAGGAAAGAGCCATGCCCATGTTGTGGCCGCTTTGAACGAAGGATTTCAGTGCGACAATCATGGACCGATAATTATCCCCGGCTCCGCCGTAGGCCTCCGGTATACTCAGTCCAAGAAGGCCCTCTTCACCCATTTTCTGCCACAGATCCGCCGGAAAGAGATCAGAAACAGAAAGGTCCTTACGCGTGGCGACTTCCCGCGCGGCAAATCGTGCAATCCTTTCCTGGAGATGAGCGTGCCTATCGTTCATATCGTGCTTCAGACCCATCATCCCTCGGCACTTTTGTTGAACTTCAACGTAAAATGCTGAAGGACCTTCTTGAAGGATTCCATTTCCTGCTCCGAGAATCCCGCCTTTATTTCTTCATTGATCCTCCGGATGACGGCCTTGGCTTTTTCCAGTTCCTTGACGCCAGCGTCGGTGATATCGATATTCAAGGCCCGTCGGTCGCCGGGATTGGAATTTCGCCGGACAAAACCTGACCTTTCCAGACGGTCGATCAGCCCCGTCAAGGTCGAATTGTCAACAGACAATACCTGGCTCAATGCGCTCATCGACTGTCCGTTTTTCTGCTTGAGGAGAAAAAGGATCCCCGCCTGGGCTGTCGTCACCTTGACATTTTCCTTTACCAGGACGTTTTTCATGTAAGTCCTCAGCTTCTGCTGGGCGGTAAAGATGAGATAAATCAATCGGTCGTCCTTTTTCATAAGAACCACTCCTCAAAATTATTTGGCATACAAAATATTATTTGTCAAATTAATTTTTGTTGATGGAAACAAAAGGGGGCTCCATGCCCGGGCGGTATGGAAGCCGCATCCCATATGCCTCCCCTTTATCAGTCATGTTCATCTGGGCTGAAAAACGAGCGAAGCCCACCTCATCAGGTGGGCTTCGTATGCTTACGGTCTTGTTCCTTAAGTGCGAACGGTGAGGGACGATCTCTTATGTTTATTTCATCCCTTCGAGGAGGCCCTGGAAGGTGTCGTGATGCTCCTCTTCATCCTGCAGAATCTTCTTGAAGATTTGTGCCGTTGTAATATCGCCTTCCTTCTCTGCCAGGGTCACGACCTGTCTGTAAAGTTTGACAGCGCCTTCCTCGTCTTTCAGGTCCTTTTTCAGCATCTCCTTAATGGTCTTGCCGACAAAGATAGGATCCGGTTTCGTCGTGGGGATTCCACCCAGGTAGAAGAGCCTTTCAGCAATCGCCTCGGCGTGTTTCATTTCCTCTATGGCAATCTTCTTCAGTTCGTCCTTGACGGCATAGTGCGTCACGCCGGACCACTGGACGTGCTGCCACATATACTGGACCGAAACTT
Organism: Deltaproteobacteria bacterium; assembly: GCA_026388445.1. Classification (GTDB taxonomy): domain Bacteria; phylum Desulfobacterota; class Syntrophia; order Syntrophales; family UBA2192; genus JAPLJU01. The sequence continues at coordinate 5,092 of JAPLJU010000168.1, read as the reverse complement.
GAATCTCCCTCGCGATTGACATGTTCATCAACTCCAATAATTTCTTGCTAGCCATCGAAAACCTCCTTCATCTATTTTCTTTAGATTATGTTTTAACCCTCTAAAAGATATCCTCCCAAAGTTCACCCCTTCCCCGGAAAAAGCAAAAATCACAAGATCGATTCTGAAAAAAAGACCGGAGAAAATCACGCAGATTCTTGGAATTACTTCTCAACAGGCCGTTTCTATAAAATAATAATCACCAATAGTCAATGATTTACATCAACCAAATCACGGCTTTTCCCTTTGAGTCCTCCTGTCCCCTGCCTGTACCCTCTTCGCGCCTTCCCGCCGTTTCCATATCCTGAATCATGAAAAGCCGGTCGAAGAGGCTCTCGTACGTTTTATCCTGCTGATCTTCTGAAAATGAGCGCGATCAATGATCGAGACCCGGGCGTGATGATCCATCCTATTTCATTTCTCAAAATAAAAGAGCCCCGAATCTTTGAACGACCGGAGCTCTCTGACCAACTTAACAACTCATTCAGATAATAGTTCTTTGGTGCTTTCTTATTTCTTCTTCTTAGCAACCTTCTTCTTTGGTTTCGCTTTTGCCTTCTTCACCACTTTCTTTGCCGGTTTTTTCTTTGCTACCTTTTTCGCACCCACCTTTTTCTTTGCTTTCATTAGCGCCTTTCCTTTCTTCATTGGAATTTCACAACAAATGATTTCCCCAACCGCGCAGTCACCCGTCTCGTCAACGGCGACTACAAGGCCACATACATCGCAGGTGAATGTATCACCCTTCCTTGCTTTAGCCATACGGTCCTCCTCTGTTGTGTGCTGTGAAATTTTTAGCCGAAATAAAATTACATTTCAAGCTTTTTCTGCAAAAAAAATATTTATTTCTGTCTCACTCGAACGACTGTCGCTGTGTTTTGATAAAAATATTTCAACGGCTGAGTAGAACCATGCCGCCGTCGTACCGGTAAAACAGAGCATGACCGCTGACCATCGACGCTTCTATTTCTTAAACAGAGAATCAAGCTTGCCTTTGAAGTCAGATTTTTTGTCCTGCGTATGCATGTTGCGTGAGGAATCCCGGAAGAGAAAATAATCGCAATAGTTGCTCCGCTCTTTTTCAAGGACCCTCTCGGCCTGGGGCTCACGGCACTGGTTATAGGAGCCCGTGTCATAGAATGCGCAGTTCTTGCAGCTCTTGAGGTCGGTACCGCAGGACGGGCAGGTCTCTGCCCGTCCCACCCTGTCCGTAATACCCAGTTCCTTTTGACATCGATGACATCTTTTCACGATGGATCCTCGTACCTGAAATGATCACAGGGCTTCTTTTTATTTCTTGCCCTGACGACGCAACAACGACGCAATGGAAATTGCATCACCGCGTTTTTTTCTGTGACGGTTGATTGAGCAAGGTGTAAAGAAAGTCCCTCATGGCCTGCCAGGAACGTCTGTCAGCCCTTTCTTGGTATGCGGCGCCCTTTGTCTTGTCGCTTCCCGCATCGGGATTCGTAAAGCTGTGCACCGCCCCCCCGTAAAATATCATCTGCCAGTCCACACCCGCCTGACTCATTTCATCCTGAAATTTTCTGACCTCTTCCGGAGGCACATAGGGATCATCGGCCCCGTGAAGCACGAGGACACTGGCCTTCATATTCTTCGCATCGGCAGGGTCCTCCGTGGCCAGCCCGCCATGAAAGCTCACGACACCTCTCACTTCGGAGCCGCTCCTGGCAAGCTCCAGGACGGTTGTCCCCCCGAAACAGTACCCGATGGCAGCCAGACGCTTGCCGTCCGTCTGTTTCAGTGATTTTAATTTTGCGAGTCCCGCCTTGGCCCGGTCCCGGAGAAGCTCAGGCTCCTTCTTATACTTTCCCGAGATCGCCGCCGCTTCCTGGAAATCCGCTGTCCGGATGCCCTTGCCGTATATGTCGGCCGCAAAAGCCACATATCCGAGCCTCGCTAAATTTTCAGTCCTCTCCCTGATAAAATTATTGATCCCCCACCACTCGTGCACGACGAGCACGCCTGGTCGTTTTCCCTTGAAGGCATCATCGTAGGCGAGATACCCTTCCAGGACAACACCGCCGTGTCGGTACTCCACAACCTGTGTCTGAAGCCTGGCCTCGGCCGTCGCAACAAGACATGTGATGGCCATTATAAAAGACAACAACTGTTTCATAGCGGCCCTCCATCATGGATCAGATGCTCAGTCCGTTGTGCACTCTTCACTTCATGGAAGCGACTGATAATTTCATCATGAGAAAGCTGATACCAGTTCATCGCCGACCTTCCGGTGATCCCCGCGCTCCCCCGGAATGAACGGTCTACAAGAATGCCATGTCCTGGGGAAAGAAAGATACGCTTGGACCCTGCCTGTAATCAGGGGTCATTTTGTTTGTTAAAATTAAAAGTCCCCATCGATGTTGTCAATAAAAATTTTTTAATTTTACCCTTTTGTTGTCTCTCACGATTGTAGTAAATAGTGTTGGCGCGTGATTCCAATTTTCTAAAATCCTTCCGCGGGGTGGGAAGAGAAGGAGGTGCTCGACATGCGTATCGGGTTGCCCAGAGAAATCAAGGACAACGAATACCGGGTCGCCATGACGCCCGGAGGCGTTTGCCAGCTGATCGAATACGGGCATGGTGTCTTCGTCCAGTCGGGCGCGGGGCTTGGCAGCGGTTTTTCCGACGAGCAATACCGGTCTGCGGGTGCTGAGATTGTCCCGTCCGCTTCCGATGCATGGAAAGCCGAGATGGTCGACAAGGTGAAAGAACCACAGCCGGAAGAATACGAGTTTCTCCATCCGGACCTGATTCTCTTTACCTATCTCCATCTCGCGGCGGACAGGGACCTGACCCTGGAAATGATGAAGTGCGGATTGACAGGCATCGCCTACGAAACAGTGGAACAACCCGATGGTCAACTGCCCCTTCTGAAACCCATGAGCAAGGTTGCAGGACGGCTCGCCGTGCAGATCGGCGCTCATTATCTCGAAAAGGTGAACGGGGGAGCGGGTAAATTGATGGGGGGCGTACCGGGTGTAGAGCCTTCCGTGGTTACCATCATCGGAGCAGGAACGGTCGCCGCCCATGCAGCGCGCATCGCCCTGGGCATGGAAGCCGAGGTCATTGTTCTGGATGTGAACATCGATCGTCTCGTTCACCTGGAAGAAACCCTTCAGGGCCGCCTTAAGACGCTGAGCTCCAATCCCTTGAACATCGCTGAAGCGGTGAGCCAGGCGGATCTTCTGGTTGGCGCCGTCCTGCTCAAAGGTGCCCGGACCCCAAGGCTCGTGACACGATCCATGATCAAGAACATGAAACCCGGCAGTGTCGTCGTGGATGTCTCCGTAGATCAGGGGGGATGCATTGAAACGACACGGCCGACAACCCACTCCGACCCTGTCTATCTTATTGACGGCGTCATCCACTACGGCGTTACCAATATGCCCGGATCCGTTCCCCGTACAAGCACCCATGCCCTCTCGAATGCCACGCTGCCCTACATCGTCAAGCTGGCCAACGGAGGCCTTCGCCGGGCCGTCAGGGAAGATCACGCCCTGGCCATGGGTGTGAATATCCATGCCGGTAAAATCACCTACGGGACCGTCGCGGAAGCCTTCGGTCTGCCTTTTACACCCCTCGAGGGGCTGATATAGCCTCCGCCGCCTGAAGCCCGATGTTTAGAATCCTGGAATGGATTTGAGATAAAAAAAGGGGCAGAATTTCCATCATCCTGCCCCGCGCATGTTGAACCATATCAATGCAGGTGCTGTCTCGGCACCTTTCCGAGCGGTGTCCACTCGAACCAGTCGGAAAAATGAAAAAATTTCGCCCACGCATTGATGACCAGGACATCGCCTTCGTGACTGTCCATCTCGATCCGTTCCATCAGGGATATCAGCTCTTCCCCTTGGGCAAAGTACTTTGTGAATCTGTAGGGCTCCACATAGTTGAGATCGAATGTTTTTCCCAAGATGTTGAAATAGACATAGTTCATGATATTGCAGGCATCGTATATCCTTCCGGGCATGGTTTTTCGGATATCGACGGCAAGCGTGGCGATGGCTTTTTCATTCTGCTCCCCGATGGCCCTCAACTGAATCGGTATCAAATCTGGATACTCCCGGTGGAGCCATTTTTCAATCATGATATCCGAAGGCATCTTCGTCAACTGGTAAAGCACACTTTCGTACCAGAGCATGACGAGGTTCATCAGTTTTTCCGGGGGATAAAATTGATACAACCGTCTGATGTCGGCTTCCACTTCACCGGTATAACTTCCGAGGGTTTTCTGACTCGCCACAGGGATGAGCCTTTTTTCTTCCGGCGCGCTGTAAATCCTCAGGATATGGCCGCATTCGTTCGCGATGACATGGTTGACGAGTTCATCGTGATCCATCTTGAAAAAAAGCCGGTGATGCGGTGAGTCCTCCCCCGCCATCCTCATCATGGCGAGGACAGGTAGCTCCGCCTGCTCGACAAAATCGATGCTTTTACCCGTCAATTCTGTTACGCGCTCCAGGATGGAGCGGACCGCCTGTATCAATTGAAGTGCCATGGTTTGCTTTCACGATGATTGTTTAAGGTAACGCCTTGCTTCAGTGAGAGCTCACTGTAATGAGAACAGGCCCCCAATTCAAGTCATTATTGAGCAATCGATCCTGCCGATGACAATCCTTTTCCGCCGGCGCCTCATTTCAAACCTTTTTCCTTGAAAATTGCCGCAAGGATCATTTATCCTTCGTCCATTCAGAGAGACCAATGGATCGAAGCGTTTGCACGCTTTTTCCACAGGGAGAAAGGCATTGCACCCAAAAACAAGTCCCCTCTTGACAGACCTCTATCAGTTCACCATGCTTCAGGGTTACCTGGATCGGCAGATGCACGAGACCGCTGTCTTTGAATTCTTCATACGCACCATGCCTGATCAGAGGGGATTCTTCGTGGCAGCGGGACTCGAATCGGTCATCGAATTTCTCGAAGATTTGAAATTCTCCGATGAGGAGCTGAAATACCTTGCGGCGAGCGAGAGATTTTCGAAAGACCTGATCGGTTACCTCGCAGAGATCCGTTTCAAAGGGGATCTGGA
>JAPLJU010000067.1 GCA_026388445.1 Deltaproteobacteria bacterium | reverse complement strand
CTGGCCTCCACCCTCCTCATGTCGGACATGCGGCGGGTCTTCATGTACCACGGGGCCGAGCACAAGACGGTCTTCGCCTGGGAAAACGGACAGGACTTGACGTTGGAAAACATCAAAGCCTTTTCAACCCGTCACCCGCGGTGCGGCACGAGCTTCATGATGGTCGTGCTCGTGATCTCCATTCTGGTCTTCTCCCTTTTGGGCAGACCCGACTTCCTTCAGCGTGTCATTTACAAACTCATGCTCCTTCCCGTTGTCGCCGGAATATCCTACGAGATCATCCGGTTCACCGGAAAATACCGGGAGCGGCCATGGGCCGCAGTCCTGAGCTGGCCGGGCCTGATGCTTCAGAAAATCACCACCCGGGAACCGACGGATGACCAGATCGAAGTGGCCATCGCGGCCCTGAAAAAGGTTATCTGAATTCAGCCCTCCAGGTATCGATTCAGAAACTTCGCCGTATGGGACGATGGATGCCGTAAAATTTCGAAGGGGTCCCCCGCGACAACGATTCTTCCGCCCGCTTCGCCGCCTTCCGGGCCGAGATCGATGATGTGGTCCGCGGACTTGATGATCTCCAGGTTGTGTTCGATGACGATCACCGTGCTCCCCTGATCGACAAGCCTCTGGAGGATCATGAGAATTTTATCGATGTCTGCCAGGTGAAGGCCCGTCGTTGGCTCATCGAGAATGTAGAGGGTCTTTCGTGCGCCGTTCGTTGCTGCCGCAAGCTCCCGGGCCAGCTTGATCCTCTGGGCTTCACCGCCGGATAGGGTGGGGCTCGACTGGCCGAAGGTGAGATAATCGAGGCCGATGGCGACGAGGAGTTCCAGGGCCTTGCGGATACCCGGTATGGCCTCAAAAAACTCGAGGCCCTCGCGGAAGCTCATCTCGAGGACATCGTGTATGTTTTTACCCCGGTAGCATACGGCCAGGGTTTCCTCATTGAAACGCCTTCCACCACACGACTCGCAGGCAACGTAAACATCCGGCAGAAAGGCCATCTCCACCCTGATCCTTCCCTGTCCGCCACAGGCCTCGCACCGACCGCCCGAAACGTTGAAGGAAAAACGGCCCGGGCCGAACCCCCGCGTGCGGGCATCGGGCACCATGGAAAAGAGGCGGCGGATGCCATCGAAGAGGCCCACATAGGTTGCCGGCGTGGAGCGCGGTGTGCGGCCGATCGGCGAGTGATCGATCTCCACAACCCTCGCAAGGTGCTCCCAGCCGGTGATCTCCCTGCAGCCTTGGGGCTGCCCGTTTTTCTTCGAGAGCCGTGATGCCAGGGTATGATAGACGATCTCCTTGACGAGCGTGGATTTGCCCGACCCGCTGACACCGGTCACACAGGTCAAGGTCTCCAATGGGATGGCCGCGTCGATCCCCTTGAGGTTGTGCTTGGTGGCACCCTCAACACGGAGCCATTTTCGCGCAGGTCTGAGTTTCGACGTGATGGCCCGATCGCGTTTCCCGTTCAACCACGCACCGGTAACCGATTCCGGAGAGGCCCTGAGCTGATCGAGAGTCCCCGCGGCAACGACCCGGCCGCCGCCCGGTCCCGCGCCCGGTCCGAGATCGATGATATAATCTCCCCGCCGTATGGTCTCCTCGTCATGCTCCACGACGACGATGGAATTGCCGCGATCCTTGAGCTCCTTCAAGGTAGAAAGGAGCCTCTCGTTATCCCGCGGGTGGAGCCCGATGGTGGGCTCGTCGAGAATGTAGCACACCCCCGTGAGGTTGGAACCGAGCTGCGCCGCGAGACGTATCCTCTGGGCCTCGCCGCCCGAAAGCGTGTCGCCCGCCCTTTCCAGGGCAAGGTAATCGAGTCCGACCTGACCGAGAAATCTGAGCCTCGGCAGGAGTTCCGCAAGGATCCCCCCGGCGATGACGGTCTCCTTATCGTCGAAGTTGAAGGAAGTCAGGATCTTCTCTGCTTCCTTAGCGGAAAGCGAAACGAGATCCCCGATGCCCCAGCCCTTGACCTTGACGGCGAGGGCTTCCTCGCGGAGCCGCTTCCCCTGACAGGCGGGACAGGTCATCTCTCCGAAACTTCCCATCCCCTCGCAGCGGGGGCAGGCCCCCTGCCTGCTGTTGAAGGAAAAGAGCCTGGGATCCAGGGCGTCGAATCCCCGTTGACACCGGGTACAGTATCTCTTCTCACTGTAGGTTTGCAGGCGGCCCCTTCTGTCCATGAGCCTCAATGTTCCCCGTCCGAGCTCGAGGGCCTGCCGGACGATCCCTGGCAGCCGGGAATCATGGCCACCGTCACCTTTCACTTCCCCGACCACTACGTCAATGTCGTGCTCGCGGAAGCGATCAAGCTTCGGAGCCGGTTCCAGTGAATGGAGGGCGCCGTCGATGAGCGCCTGCTGGAAACCGATCTTTCTCATCTTCGCCAGGAGTTCCCGGTGAATGCCCTTTCTGCCCAGGATGAGCGGGGCGAGGACGGTCGCATTCTCCCCCCTGCAGCACCTGCCGATCTCGCCGATGATCTCCTCTAGGGGGTTCGCCACGATGGGACTTCCGCAGCCGGGACAGTGCTGAATACCCACCTTGCTGTAGAGAAGGCGAAGGTAATGATAGATCTCCGTCAAGGTGGCCACGGTCGAGCGGGGGCTGCCCCGGCTTGTCCTCTGTTCGATCGCCACCGTGGGCGGGATGCCCGCGACGTCGTCGACCTCGGGCCGGTCCATGATCTTCAGATACTGCCGGATGTAGTTCGGCAGGCACTCCAGGAACCGACGCTGCCCCTCGGCAAAGAGGATGTCGAAAGCGAGGGTCGACTTCCCCGAACCGCTCACACCCGTGATGACCACCATCCTGTCCCTCGGGATCTCGAGGCTCACATTCCTGAGGTTATGCTCCCGCGCCCCGCGGACGAGCATGGCCTTGCCGGTTGCGGTATGCTCGAACGCCGTAGGGGGCTCCCGGACGGGTATCACCGCCGGAGACTTTTCCATGTAAGGTCTCAGGAAGGCTCCGGTCACTGAATCGCTCGAGTGTGCGATTTCCTCGGGGGTACCGCTTGCCACGACGAATCCCCCGCCGCTTCCACCTTCCGGCCCGAGATCGATCACGTGGTCCGCGCACTTCACCACCTCGGGATTGTGCTCGATGACCACGATGCTGTTTCCTTCCTCGAGAAGCCGTGCAAAGGCCTCGAGGAGCTTCGATATGTCTACGGGATGAAGCCCGACGGTGGGCTCATCGAAGATGAACAGGGCATTCCTGACTCTGGCAAGGCCTATGTGCTGGGCAAGCTTGAGACGCTGCGCTTCACCGCCGGAGAGTGTGTTGATAGGTTGTCCGAGTCGCAGGTAGCCGAGACCGACATCCCTCAGGGGTTTCAAGGCCCTGACAATCCTCGGATGGCCGTTGAAGGCGTCAAAGGCCTCGTCGGTCGTCATCGAAAGGACCTCAGATAGGTCAGTGGTGTTGCCCGGGGCGTTTTGCCGATGGGACGCTGGTCCACCAGGATGACATCGCGGATATTCTCCACCCCTTCGATGGCGTCGAACCCACCCGGTTTTTCCTCGGCCCCGCCCTTCAATCGTTTGAGGCCCCGATAGAGGGTATCGATTCCGAGAGTGCTCTTTCCCGACCCTGACACACCCGTGATAGCCACCATGACCCCGAGGGGGATCCTGACATCGATTCCCCGCAGGTTATTCTCCCTGGCCCCCTTGACGACGATGAAACCCTTCGCTTTTCTTCTCCGCTTCGGGATCGGGATCCTGAATTCACCCTTCAGGTATCTGCCGGTCAGCGAGGCTGCGGCCTGCTCGATGCCCTTCAGAGGACCGCTGTAGAGCAGGCCCCCGCCCTTCTCCCCTGCCCCGGGGCCGAGATCCACGATATGGTCGGCTCCCCGGATGATCTCCGGGTCGTGCTCGACAACGACGACGGTATTCCCAAGATCCCTCAACGAGCGCAGGATGCCGAGCAGACGGCCGCTGTCCCGGGGATGCAGCCCGACCGTGGGCTCATCGAGAATGTAAAGCGTGTTGACGAGGGATGAACCGAGGGCCTTGGTCAGGCTCACCCTCTCGACCTCCCCGCCGGACAGTGTCCGGGACTGGCGGTCCAGCGTGAGGTAGCCAAGCCCCACCTCTATCAGGTACTTGAGTCTCCGCCTGATTTCCTCCAGGAGGATGGCCGCCGCCTCGTCCTGACAATCCATCTCCGTGAAAAACCCATGGGCCTCCTCAATGCTCAGGGCATAGAGCTCTGCGATATTTTTCCCCTGGATGCACCACAGGAGAACCTCCTCCTGGAAACGGGTTCCCTGGCAGGCGGGGCAGATCAGGTAACCCCGGTACCGGGAAAGGAAAACCCGGACATGAAGCTTGTAACGCTTCGTTTCAAGCCACTCAAAGAACCCCCTGATGCCATAGAAGGTATCATCCCCTCCGATGATCAACGCCTTCTGTTTTTCCGTGAGAACCCGGAAAGGAACATTCGTCGGGATGCGTCTTCTGCGGCAGAAATCAAGGAGATCCTCGAACTCCGCCCTGGCGATACCCGCCCAGGGCTTTACGGCCCCTTCCCGGATGGATTTTCCGGGATCGGGTACGACGAGATCAAGGTCCACATCGACGGTCCTGCCGAAACCACGGCAGGTGGGACAGGCGCCGGCGGGTGAATTGAAGGAAAAAAAATTGGCCGAGGGGCTTCGGTACGGGATATCGCAGTAGGGGCACTGCAGGGCTGAACTGAATCGCAGGACCTCATCCCCGGGGAGATGGAGGTCCACAAATCCCCTGCCGGCCTTCAGGGCCATTTCGAGGGAGTCGATGATGCGCTTTCTCTCTTTCGTCTTGAAATGCAAACGGTCTACGACGACGTTCCAGCGTCTGTCATCGGGCGCCTTTTCGACGGGGACGAGTTGCCCTCCTTTCCAAAGACGGTAGAAACCCGCCTGCTGCAGCGTTTCGCGATTCTCCTCTCTGCTTCCCCTGCCCTCGAAGGGAAAGGTCATGACGACGGGGGTCCTCTCCTCGAGACCCGAGATCTCGCTGAAAATACTCTGGGGCGTGTCTTTCCTGACGGGCCGCTCACATCCCCTACAGAAAAGTCCGGCGATGCGTTCGTAGAGGAGTTTGACGTAATCGGTGATCTCCGTCATGGTCCCGACGGTCGAGCGCGAGGTCCTCACGGGATCTCCCTGCTCGATGGCCAGGGCGGGAGGGATGCCTTCGATGGCCTCCACCCGGGGGCGATCGATGCGATCCATAAACTGGCGGGCGTAGGTGGAAAAGGTCTCCACGTAGCGACGTTGCCCCTCGGCATAAAGGGTTTCGAAAGCGAGGGACGACTTCCCAGCACCGCTCACACCCGTAATGACGGTGAGGCTTCCGAGGGGGATCTCCAGATCGAAACCCTTGAGGTTATTCTGACGGACACCGGTGATCCGGATGACTTTGTTTCTTGCGGTCATTGGAAGGATTAAACCGTGATTTCCCGGACGCGGATAAGGGCTATATAAAGTAAAACGGGCGGGAGTGAATAGGATCCCGCTGACACATTCTTCTACGTCAATCGATGATCAAGGGCGGGCCGGCTGAAGAAAACCCGTCCTGAATCCTTTCCATTTTCTCTCTGACAATTTTGAGATATTATACTGCCGGATCCGGCATGCCGTCAAGGCGATGGGGCGGATCCGGGGATCAAAGAAGGCCTTTGCAGAATAAGCGCACGAAATTTCTTGTGAATGTCCTTTCGACGGAGCCTTCGGGTATCCTCTCTCGACCGATTCCCGTGTCGATGACGCCCTGACGGAACCCTGAAAAATCATACTTTTTCCTTATTGCGCTGGGCGTGGTTTTTGCTGTTTAATACGCCCGTTTGAGGAGCCCTATGGCCTTTACCTTCAAAGACAGACGAAAAACTCAGGATCGCCGTCAGAAACCGACACCGGGGTTGAGCCGACACACCGTCACGGGGCAGAGAATGCACTTCCGGCGCAAGGGGGACCAGCTCAAAGGGGGTTATGTCGACCGTTACAGTCCGAAGTTGTTCATTCTGCTTGTTTTGATCGTCGTGCTCAATATCCTGGATGCGATTTTCACCAGCATCATTCTGGATGGCGGCGGATGGGAAATGAACCCCGTCGTCCGCGCGGCCATAGAAACCTACGGTGATAAATTCTGGGTCTGGAAATTCATGATCGTCTCCATCGCCGTCGTCACCCTGTGTCTCCTGAGCAAGGTCAAGGGCGTCAAGTACCTCGTTGCGGCCACCACCTGCCTGTATGCAGGCACCGTGATCTACGAAATCTACCTGATCTACAATTACCTTCCTTAGCAGCCGCGATGCATCCCGTTCCATGGCTTTACCCTGCCGGGTAGAACACCTTTAAAAAATAAAAAGGGCCCCATTGACTCTATGGACCCTTCTTTTTTCATGGCGCCCCCGGTGTGATTCGAACACACGGCACCCGGATTAGGAATCCGGTGCTCTATCCTCCTGAGCTACGGGGGCACGATATTCCAATTCAAAAACAGAGGGCTTTGCCTTTAACACGATTGCCGGGGGGTGTCAAGAAGGCCGAAGGGCTGCCGCTATGCGCTTGAAGCCCTTTTGTCGAGCATGAGGCAGGTCCATGTCATGACATAACCAAGCCCGACAATAAAAAACAAAACGAGCATGAGGGGGTCTCTGTAGAAAGCATAAAAAAGGGCGAGCGCGGCAAGGATCATGGTCCGGACGATGAGGGTTGATCTATACAGCTCAGCCGCTCTGTACCGGATGATCTGCATCACGAGAATCCCCAGCGCTAGGAGGAGGAGCCCCACGAATCTGACCATCACCTCATCATAGACGCCCGTCGAGAAAAAAAGTTTCAGGGCCCTGTCCGGGTCCAGCAGAAATGCCGCCCCTCCGGTCATCAGATATCCCGCCACGTAAAAGAGGCTCAACCGCGTTTTTGGCAAGTCCATGCCGCCCATTTTTGATATTTTTCCTGATTCTGTCCGACCGTTCTGCCTTCAGGCCCGACGATTTGGCCACTGACATCCGACAACCCGTCACTCACAACGGCGAAGCACCGGCGAGCTCGAATGCCCTCCGGGTCCATTCCTGCGGGATGAGTTCCTTACGCATCTGTTCCGTCAAATCCGGCACTCCGAGAAATTGCCCCGACGCCACGGCGACGGGCTCGAAAGTCCCGTCTTTTCTGACAACGGCGGCACCGCCCGAGGACCAGAAAAGCATTCTGGAACCGCCACGACCTTTTACCTTTTCCCCCCGGGCCAAGAAGACCAGGCGCTCATCAACATCGACTCCACGATAGAACGTATAACTCAGCCTGACGGACACACCGCCGCTTGCGGAACGCATGAAACCGGCCCAGCCCATGGTCTCGTCGAGGAGCGCGAGAAAAGCGACGGGGTGAATCTTCCCATCCCTCTGGAAGCAAAGAAAGGTCTCCTGATCCCCCGGTTCAAAACCAACCGTTGATATCACGATATTCCTCGAGTCTCCCGTGTCAAGCAGCTGAAACTTCCTTCGCAGTCCCGGCTGCTGACGATCGACACCGCAGACAAAACAATTTCTGTAGTAGGGAAGCGCAATGGATTGTCGATCCATGTCCCGAAACGAACGAGGCAGATATGATATGAATGTGTCACGCTTCTCCAAGTCATCGTTCTGATAGGAGACGACAGCAGAGATGTAGGGCAGGGCATCCTGTCCGGCCAGAATCTTTCCGCTTGCCCCTTCATCCGCGGCTGTGACTTCTATCCTCACGCGGTCGCCGACGCGCACTGCTGAACCGCCCATACGAAAATCCGCGGAATAAGGATAAAGCGCCCGGTCATCGGGGGGGTGGCCGTCGAGCCATGTGGTCAGCTCCAGGATCGCCCCCATGCCGATGCCTCCATGGGGTATACCGATCCAGCCTTCCGTATGGGGGGTCATGAAAAGATCCATCCCGATGTGATGACCGCTACCGTTGATGGATGATCTTCCGAAAAGAAATTCCCTGACAAAAGTCACGGGTCTTTGACCTCCGGAGTTGTAAAAGTTCCGCCTTCCCTGTAGCCTCTTTTCGGGACGCTACCCTCTCACCGCCGGCTCGAACCGCAAACGCCATCGGTCCTCGGTCTCGTCACAGGTGATGACGGAGTTCTTGAGCCAGTTTGAATCATCTTCCAGGGGGTAGTCGCTCCGGATGAAGGTTCCCCTGCTCTCCCTTCGCCCCAGGCTCGCCGTGAGAATCGCCTTGACGACAAAGGCCGCAGAAATCAGATCCTCCTTTGCAATCCTCTCCGACAGGGAATGCACCGGTGCGTCCCGGAGCGCTCTACCGATTCCGCGGATTTGTCTCAGGCCCTCCTCCATGCTTTCGCCTGATCTCATGATCCCGGCACATCGCCAGGCAAGGTCGGTGATGATCCGGCGCATTTTCCTGAAATCTGCTTTTTTATCTCTTCTTGCTGGAATAGCCGCTGCGCTGAATTCCTCTTTTCCGGATCCAACGGGATTTGGAGAAAGGGCTCCTTTCGCTGCACCGCATCCGGCCATTATTCCCGAAACGACACATTCCGTGAGGGCGTTCCCCCCCATGCGGTTTGCACCGTGGAGCCCCCACACGATCTCCCCGCAGGCATAGAGACCATCGAGGGCTGTTTTCCCTTCCCCGTCGATCGGAACTCCGCCCATGCAGAAATGGACCGCCGGCGCAACGCGGACCGGTTTGCGACGGGCATCGAAGTGAAGACGCTCGAGAAGGCTCAACGGATGCTTCTGCCAGGCCGATTCCGGAACCCCCCGGAGGTCCATCACAACCGGTCCCTTCCGGCTTTCCTCCATCAGAAGTGCCGAGAATGTATCTCGTTTTTTCATGATGGCGGCGTTGATATTCCCGAGCCCGTGCTTTTCGACGACATCTTCTCCGTCGGCATTGAGCAGTCTCCCCTCATCCGGATAGGGGGGGTAGATCATCATGGAGGGAAGCCCCGGTTCGGCGATGACGATGGGGTAAGATTGGATGAACTCCATGTCTCTGAGTTCCAAGCCGGCCCTGGCCGCCAGATAATAACCCTGCCCGAGGATGGTTCTCGTATTGTCGTTTCTCCCATATATCGCCCCCGCGCCACCGCAGGCCAGAATGACAGCCGCAGCATACAGGGTCCTGTCCTTCCCTCTCTTGTCAAAACCCTTCACACCATCAATCCGGCCACCATCCCGGAGAAGGGCCGTGACGTGAAAGCCTGAAAGGATTTCAACGCCGCTGAGACTTCTGATCTCCGCGGCCAGTTTCCTGACGAGCGTCACACCCGGGATGACCTCTGGCGATGACGCACGGACAAAACAGGCGCCTGCTGATTCCGCCACCTCAAGCCCCAGATCGCGCAGAAAGGGAACGATACCCGAGGCTCCCTCCGCCACCCGCCTGACATAGGACATACGATTTATCTTCTTCCCCGTTTCGAGCACATCCCGAACGTAGTCGCCAGCCGCGTAAGACGCCGTCGTAATGGCGAACATGCCGTTGGCGAGGGCCGTATTGGTGCCGATACCGGGGGCGCCCCTGTCAATGAGCAGGACGCCCGCCCCTGCCCTTTGAGCCGCCCGGGCGGCAACCATTCCGGCAAGTCCTGCACCGACGATTAACACTTGTTTACCCATGAGCAGAATCCTCGAGCCTTTATCGATTGAAGTTCAACCGGCAGGATGCCGTGTGTCACGGGCCATGATCGACAGACCGTATTACAGATGACTTTCGATGATCAGGCTGTCGGCAAAATGGAGGAGTTTGAGATCGTCAGGGGTGACGTCTTTCAGGGCACCGGCCGGGACGAGACCGATGATCTCCGATTCGAGGACCTCCACGCCTTGCTGCCCGGCTTTTTCCGTGACGATGTCAAAAACCTTTTTGATGGGTGTTTCCCTGTAGTTCGTCAGGTTCATGGAGACCTGAACAATCCCACGGCTTTTCAGGGAAACGCCGATCGCCTTGACGGACCTGAGACCGCCGCCCGACTGCCTGATTTCGCTTGCGACCTTTTTTGCGATGTTCAGATCGTTTGTTTTGAGGTTGATGTTGTACGCGATGAGCGGCTCCCTCGCCCCCACCGCTGTTGCCCCCTTGCAGGCATCAAAGAGGGCCGGTCCCGCATCGGGGACCCATTGCGGGTCGCTCATTTTTTTCTCCAGGCCTTCATAGCCGCCTCGCCGGATGTGAGAGAGTTCCTTCCTTTCCGGCCTGAGGGCCGCCTCTCCGTAAAAAAAGACGGGAATCCTGTTTCGCCCTGCAAAGGCCCGCCCGAACCGGTGAGCCGCTTCAACGGCGTCTCTCATTTCGAGGCCCGAGATCGGCACAAAGGGAACAACATCGACGGCGCCGATGCGAGGGTGGACGCCCCTGTGCTTGCACATGTCGATGGCCCCGAGGGCCCTGTCACAGGCCGCAGCGGCACCCATTTCGACCGCGCCGGGCTCGCCGATGAAGGTGAATACGGTTCTATTGTGATCGGGATCCTTGCAGATATCGAGCAGTCGCACCCCTTTCACCGACGTCAGGGCATCGGCGATAGACGAGAGGACCCTCTCATCGGAACCTTCGCTGAAATTGGGAACGCATTCGAGAACCTTCATATCCCACTATTCCACGAAGTGAAATTTCATGGCCGGGATTTCCAGACAGGTCAGTTTCCCGCCGTACACCGCGCCGGTATCGATGCCGATCTTGCCGTTCAACACAAAGGGTTCCGCAAAGGGGGTGTGACCGAAGACCACCGTCTTGCCGAACGGGTAGGTCGAAAGAAAGAACTCCTGGCGGATCCAGATCAAATCATCGGGGTCCTGCCTCTCCAGGGGAACACGCGGTCGAAGCCCGGCATGGACGAAGATGTGGTCGTCCGATTCCCAGTAGGGCAAGAGGGACCGGTAGAATTCCAAGTGGCGCTCGGGCACATCCGCCATCTCCCCCCTCGCCCTCATCACCGTCCCGTAGGACTCAATGGTATTCTGCCCTCCGTTGTAGAGGAAGATCTCCCGGTCGACGTTGAAGACATGGTAGTTGAGAAACATCCGCTCGTGATTCCCCATCAGGCAGACGACGTGATCGTGCGATGCCTGCAGATCCAGGACGAGATCCACCACACCCTTCGAGTCAGGCCCGCGGTCGATGTAATCCCCGATGAAGACCAGGGTATCCTCCCTCGGGTTTATCTCGATGATGGAGATCATCTTCCTGAGATGGCGAAGGCAGCCGTGGATGTCTCCGATGGCAAAAATTTTTCCCATGTTTTCCGGCTCACCAGCAGGATAGAGGTCCCTGTGGGAAATCCCGGGGAAGGGTCTTTTCCCGCGGAGAGATTCTACTCAAAGAGGGCGTCCGTGTATTCAATACTTTTGAAGACCCTCAGATCGTCGGGTGCCTCACCGATACCGATATAGCGGATCGGGGTATGGAGCTCCCGGGCAATACGAATGATGATTCCGCCTTTGGCGGTCCCGTCCAGTTTCGTGAGCACGATGCCCGTTACTCCCACCTCATCGCCGAACATCCTGGCCTGGGCCAGCGCATTCTGACCCGTCGTGGCATCGAGCACCAGGAGCACCTCGTGAGGCGCTCCTGGAAGTTCGCGACCCATGATCCGTTTCACCTTTTTGAGCTCCTCCATAAGATTGACCTTTGTGTGGAGACGCCCCGCCGTGTCGATGATCAGGATGTCGGTCTTTTTTGCCCTGGCGGCATGAAGGGCGTCGAAAACGACCGCAGAGGGATCGGCCCCCATCTGCTGCCGGATCATGGGCACGCCGCAACGCTGGCTCCAGACGTCGAGCTGTTCAATGGCTGCCGCCCTGAAGGTGTCGGCGGCAGCAAGCATGACGCTGTAACCCTGGTCCTTGAAGCCCATGGCCATCTTGCCGATGGTCGTCGTCTTCCCGGTGCCGTTCACCCCCACGACCATGATGGTGAAGAGCCCGTCCTTCGGAATATCCAGCGGGGCCTCACTCTTTTTCAGGATGAAGGCGATATTGTCCCGGAGGATCTTCCGAAGAATCTCCGGGTTGTTGAGATCCTGCCGCTTGGCGATCTCCCTCATGTCGTCGATGAGGTCCTGGGTAAAAGCGGCCCCCACATCGGCCGCGATGAGGGTTTCCTCGATCTCTTCGAAGATATCCCGCTCGATGACCTTCTCGCCGAAGATCATCTCGTCGATGGATTTGACCATGCTCTTGCGTGTCTTGCTGAGCCCCTTTTTCAGCCTTTCGAAGAGGTTGCTCCCCTTTTTTTCTTCTCCCGCCATCTGAACATTTCTCCGTGCCTAGATTTTCCTGCGGCACAAAACAAAAGGGCTCCTTGAAGCCGGAGCCGGGAACTCTTTACGTCCACTTCATTTTATCGGGATTGCATGTTCAGAGTCAACGTCAATCTTACATGCGGAGGTTGACAGAAACCAGGTTGGATATACCTTTTTTCTCCATGGAAACACCGTAGAGATTGGAAGCGACTTCCATGGTGTTCTTGTTGTGAGTCACCAGGACGATCTGGGTCTTTTCCGAGATCTCCCTCAGGAATTGATTGAAAAGGACGATGTTCGCATCGTCGAGGGCTGCGTCCACCTCGTCGAGGACAAGGAAGGGGGTCGGTCTGTACAGGATGATGGAGAAGATAAGCGCCACCGCCGCCAGGGATTTCTCCCCGCCCGAGAGCAGGCTCACGCTCTGCAGTCTCTTTCCCGGGAGCTGGATATCGATGTCCACGCCCGTCTCGAGCATGTCCTCGGTATCTGTGAGCCGCAACATCCCTTTGCCTCCACGGAAGAGCTTAGGGAAAATGAGCTTGAAGCATTCGTTGACGGCCTCAAAGGCCTCGGCAAATCGCGCTCTCGAAACCTGGTTGATCCGGGCAATGGTCTTCTGGAGCGTCTCCAGGGAAGCCTCCAGATCCGTGATCTGCGAAACGAGAAAGTCGTGCCGCTGCTTGAGCTCCTCATACTCTCCGATGGCAAGAAGATTCACCTCACCGAAGCTTTCGACCTGCTCCTTGCCTTTTTCGAGTTTCTCCCGGAGCAACGTGACCGTCTCCTCGTCCATGGGGGTAAATTCCGCCGTCAGGATGTTCAGATCGGCGTTGTACTTCTCGAGAACCCGGTTTTGCAGGGCATCGATTTCAAAGGAGGTTTCGCGAATCCGGATGTCGATGTCACTGGCCTCCCGGAGGATATCATCGAGACCTCTCTTGAGTTCCTTCTCTTCTCTCTCCCCGGCGGAAAGCTGCGCCACGTTCTCCTCATGATGCGTCCGGATCCCGGCGGATTCCGTCTCCTGAGCCTCAAGGCCGGCGTAAAGCTCACCGAGGGCTTTCTCGTCGGCGGCCATCTGATCCGTGATGTCGCTGATGGTCCGGTCGCATCCCTCCAGATCCCTTTCCCTGGTCTCCGCCTCCCTGACCATGTCCTCGAGAAGGAAACCCAGGCTCGAAAGGGTCTTCAGATCGGCATTTCGCTTTTCCTCGAGAGAGGCCAGGGTCACCCGTTCGTCGGTCAGGGTCTTATCCTCTTCTTCCAGGGTGCGCTTCTTCTCCTCCCAGTCCTGCTGGAGCTTGAGAATAAGAGCATTCGCCTCTTCGCCCCGGACTTCCTGGGCGGTGATATCGGCTTCCATGGTTGTGACCCGCTCGAGAATTTCCTTTTCCTCGGAGAGCATGCTCTCCCGGCTGAAGCTCAGGGCGGAGATCCGCTGACCCACCCATTTGAGCTCCCCTTCGAGACGCTCGATGTCCTTTTTCCTGCTTGTGACCTGAAGCTCCAGCTCCCGCATCCTGCCTCTCAGGCTTTCCAGCGCCTGATCCCTTTCCTCGATGAGGGAAGCCACCTGGCTTCGTTTCCCTGTTCTGTCCTCCAAGACGGCCTGGATCTCTTCGACGTCCACTTCGAGCGCCATGATTTCCCTTTTTTTCCGAAGCAGGCTCGTTTCCTCCGTCATGGACCTGCTTCCGCCGGTCAGCACCCCATGGGGACTGATGGTATCGCCGTCGGGGGTCACGAAAGTCCCGCGGAACCCGTTCCTCTGCCACAGGGAGACACCCTCCTTGATATCGGGTACAAGGACAATGTCCCCGAGGAGATAGTCGGCGATGTTTCTGAAATCATCCTTGACGCGCACAACGTCGACGAGCCGGATGGCATTCCTGAGATAATCCTTGCCGTTCAGGTCCTCGCCATTGCTCCTCACTCTCAGGGGAACGAAGCTTCCGCGACCCGCGGCGGTGGTCTTCAGATAGTCGATCGCCTGGATGCCTTCTTCCTGGCTCCTCACGATGAGGTACTGGAGCTTTTCGCCCAGAACGGCCTCCACGGCCACCTCGTACTGCTCGGGCACATCGATATGATCGGCCACGAGCCCGAAGAAGGCCTCCGTTGAGAGATTCCCTTCCTCCCGCGCCTT
>JAPLJU010000072.1 GCA_026388445.1 Deltaproteobacteria bacterium | reverse complement strand
ACGGTCTTCAGGACGAATATCGCATGGGGTGTTGCCTTAAATCCTTTTTCGGTAGTGTAGGTGTTCAGAAGCCGCGCCGCCTCGAAGATTGACCCGAGAGCCCTGGCCGTATTGAAATCATCATCCATGGCGTCGACAAACCGCCGGGGAAGATCCTCAAGTTTGTCAAAAATTTCTTTCGCCTTGCCGGTCAGTCCATTCGATGGAGCGCTGGAGGGCCTTTGGCCCGCGAGCCTGTCCTTGATCCCTTTTAGGGTGGTGTAAAGCCGTGTGAGCCCCGCCCGGGCCTCCTTGAGGGCGTCATCGGAGTAGTCCAGGGGGCTGCGGTAATGACTCTGGAGCATGAAAAACCTCACGACTTCCGGATGGTAGCTCTTGATTCGTTGTCGATCCGGATAAAGCCATTGTGGATCCAGTAGTGGGCAAAGGGTTTTCCCGTGGCCCCTTCGGACTGCGCGATCTCGTTTTCATGATGCGGGAAGATGAGATCCTCCCCCCCGCCATGGATGTCGAAGGTTTCTCCCAGGTGGCGCGAACTCATGACGGAGCACTCGATGTGCCATCCCGGGCGACCCTTTCCCCAGGGGCTTTCCCACCAGGGTTCGCCCTCTTTGCTCGCCTTCCAGAGAGCAAAATCCAGGGGGTTTTTCTTCTTTTCGCCTATCTCCACACGGGCGCCGGCCATCATGTCCTCGGGGTCGCGCCCTGAAAGTTTCCCGTAGCCCTTGAATTTGTCGACGGCAAAATAGACGTCGCCTTCCGCCTCGTAGGCGAGGCCCTTATTCGTGAGGATCCGGATGAGGTGGATCATGCCGTCGATGTTCTCCGTCGCTTTCGGGGTAACGGTCGGCCGCTCAATCCCGAGGCTTCCCATGTCCATGTCGTGTTCCGTGATAAAGCGCTCCGAGATATCGGTGATGCTCACACCCTCCTTGTTTGCGCGGTTGATGATCTTGTCGTCGACGTCGGTGTAGTTCTTGACGAAGGTCACCTCGTAGCCCCGGAAGCGGAGATATCTCGTGATGATGTCGAAGACGACGGCCGAACGGGCATGGCCGATGTGGCAGAGGTCATAAACGGTGACGCCGCAGGCTTAGAGCCCTACCTTCCCTTCCACGATGGGCTTAAAATCGTCCTTGCTTTTTGTCAGCGTGTTGTAAACTCGCAGGGCCACGGGAAACCCCCTTTCGGAAAAGATGGATAACCTCTACGGGTAAAGGGCGATGATGTCGAGCCCCCGGCTCTCAACAAGGCCGCACATGATATTCATATTTTGCACGGCCTGTCCAGAAGCGCCTTTGACGAGATTGTCGATGGCCGTGATGATGATCACCCGGTTCGTCCTCTTATCGACGGACATCCCGATGTCGCAGAAATTCGCCCCCCGGACGGAGGAGACATTCGGGAAGGCGCCTTCCTTATAGACTCGCACGAATTTTTCCCCCCGGTAAAAGCCCCGGTAAAGCTCGAGAAGCGAGGCCGTGGTCACATCCTTCTTTAAGGTCGCATAGATGGTACTCAGAATCCCCCGGTTGAGGGGAAGGAGGTGAGGCGTGAAGGTAATCCTGACCTCCCGGCCGGCGAGAAGCGACAGTTCCTGCTCGATCTCCGGCGCGTGCCTGTGCTCGCCCACCTTGTAGGCTTTGAAGCCCTCCTCCACCTCGCAGAAGAGGGAGCCGAGTTGCAGCTCCCGCCCGGCACCGCTGACGCCCGACTTGGAATCGACGATGATGGAATCGGGGTCGATGACCTTCTCTTTCAGGGCTGGCGCGAGGCCGAGGATGGCGCTCGTGGGGTAACAGCCGGGATTGGCCACGAGCCTGGCCGATTTGATCTCCTTCCGGTAGAGTTCGGGCAGACCGAAAACCGCCTCTGACAAGAGTTCGGGAGCGCTGTGCTTGTGATACCATGCCTCGAAAACAGCCAGGTTATGCAAGCGGAAATCGGCACTCAGGTCAATGACCTTTTTCCCCGCTCGGAGGAAAAGGGGGGCCGTGGCCATGGCCTCCCCGTGGGGAAGCGCGAGGAACACCAGGTCCGACATCTTCGCCACTTCCTGCGGTGAGGCGTCCATATACTTAAGATCGGTGAGGCCCTCGAAGACAGGGAAGATGTCTGAAATGAGGGTCCCCTTGAATTTCCGCGATGTCAGGGCCACCACCTCGGCATCGGGATGCCGGAGCAGGATCCGCATCAGTTCCTGCCCCGTATAGCCGCTGCCACCGTATATACCGACTTTCAACATCTCCTTCGCTCCTCCCAAGCATAAAAAAAGGGGGCTTGAAAACCCCCTTCGGTTCGATCTTAACGTTTCGAGAACTGGAACCGCTTCCTCGCGCCGGGCTGACCGTATTTCTTTCTTTCCTTCATGCGGGGGTCACGCGTCAGGAATCCAGCCTTTTTCAGGACGGAACGGAGCTCCGCGTCGTATTCCACCAGGGCCCTGGTTATGCCGTGTTTTGCGGCATCGGCCTGTCCCGATACACCGCCGCCGCAGACGCTGATCTTGATGTCAAACTTACCGCGGTTGCCCGTCACCTCCAGGGGTTGTTCGATGATCTTCCTGAGAACTTCGCGGGTGAAATAGTCGTCGAAATTTCGCTCGTTGACGGTGAGGGCCCCGTTGCCTTCCTTCATCCAGACCTTTGCGATAGCCCTTTTTCTTTTCCCCGTTGCATAGTAACGTTTATCCGTCATGTCAATCTCCAAAACTTCCTGCAATTTCAATGATATAGATATTTTGAGGGTTAAGCCCTCTTCCTAGAGCTCCAGGATAACGGGCTTCTGGGCGGCGTGGGGGTGATCTTTCCCCGTATAAACCTTAAGTTTTTTGAGCATTTGCCTGCCCAAGGTTCCTTTGGGAAGCATCCCCTTTACAGCCTCCATCACGAGGCTTTCAGGCTTCTTTTTCAGGAGCTTACCGGCAGGGATCGACTTCAGTCCACCCGGATAGCCGGAGTGATGGTGATAGATCTTGTCGTCGAGCTTTTTCCCCGTCAGGACAACCTTCTCGGCATTAATCACGACGACAAAGTCGCCGGTGTCCACATGAGGGGTGTAAATGGCCTTGTGCTTGCCCCGGAGGCGCTTCGCGACCTCGCTGGCGAGGCGACCCAGGATCTTACCGTCGGCATCAACGAGCAGCCACTCCCGGTCCACGGATTCTTTTTTGGCAATATAGGTCTTCATAAAAACACCACTTCTATCTGAAAATTGAAAGAAGAATAGTAAAGAATTCCGTGCATTTTGTCAAGGGAAAAACCCTGGAATTTTTTACTTGGAGGGGCTCGACAGGGCGTCCGCTTTCGCGCTAACGCTACCTATCCTCCCCAGGCCCAGGAGATTGACGGAAACCATGAACTGCCGGTCGTTCACCAATTCCGAGTAGGTAAATTCCACTCCCCAGCACTGACGGCTGTAACTGATGCCATAGGTCGACTCCAGGGTGGCATCTTGGAGCAGGTTATTCCTTAAAATATACTTTAATTCAACGGCCCTTGTCACCTTTGCCTTCAACAAGAGGTTGATATTCTTAACGATATCTTCTGTGTACAGGTACTGAATGCTGGCCGAATCCCCCCGGGCATCGCTCAATCCAAGCTCGTGGTTCATCGTCGTCCAGTCACCGGAATTGACATCAAAGGCGAGGGTAGAATTGTAGCTGACATACTGGTAAGGGTAGAACCCAAGCTCCGCATACAAGGGGCCGAAATGCCGTCCCGAGCCGACCGTGGGGAGCGTGGTGGTGGGAGCGGCGATCGTTGTGAGAGCTGTAGTCGTAGTGAGAGGGTTCACGTTGTAGACGTCCCCTCGGAAATCGTAAAGCTGTAAGAGCTTAAAACGCAAAAACTCGCGGTAGGTGTATTTCCCGTCTTTTTCCTTTAATTTGGATGTGAGGGTGTTGAGTAAAGACCAGGTGATGCTGCTCTGCGAGTTGACGGGCGTCACAAAATCGGGACGCTCACCCTCATTGACCGCGACATAGCTATAGAGAATCTCCGGCTTGATATAATGCTTGATCTTGTCCACCGATGACCCTCCGATGTCGAAGATTCTGTGAACATCCGACGACAGCCTGGCGCCCGCTGTGGCGATCTCACGGCTTCCCGTCTTTTTCTCCGCGCCTGCCAAGGCTCCTGTCGTATCCCAATAGGTTTCCTTGATACCAATTTCCGGTGTGAACTGGAGATAATTACCGAAGCTCAGCGGAAGTGACAACGTGGGGGCGACATCATAGAGACTGCCCTTTTCCCCGACCGATCTGTAATTATAACTGTAGGATCCACCCATTCCAAAGTTCAAGGGAGACCCGAACACGGGTTGTGTAAAAGCGGTCAGGAGGATTTCGGGATACTTTTGCAGGGTCATGTCATTGGAGGATTTTGTAAAATCATCGGTGTACTGGGCATAGCCTGTCAGGCTGAAGAGGCCCCAGTCCTTCACGAGGCGGCCCTTGGATTCCAGAGCGGTGAGTCTCTGGTCCCCGACATAGGAGATCCTTTGAAACCGCCTGTTTGCCGTCCCTGCGTAGTGCGTCAGGTAATAGTTGTACGAATCGAAATCACTGAAATAGGCGTTATCCGAAACTCTGTTGATGTCCGTCCTCAGATAAAAACCGGGGCTGAAAGTGGATTGATGATTCAGGTAATAGGACCACCGTTTTTGCTTCTCGGTCTGGGCCTGCTGAACCTCGTCGATCTCCCGTGTACCCGTCCATTGATCGTCCAGATAGTCGGCATAGAAGGTTCCGAAGGTATCGGGAGAAAGGAAATACCGGAATTCCGCTCCCTGTTGGTACCCCCTCTTATCCATGTAACGCTCATAAAACGTTGCATCGGTGCTGTCCGATATGGCCCAGAAGACCGGCACGGCCACGTCAAAACCGAGCTTGTTTTCGGAATAGCCCAGGTGTGGAAGAAGGATGCCCGATTGCCGTGTGGTCTTGACGGGGAAGATGAGATAAGGGAAATAAAAAACCGGGACATTCCGGATCTGGAATGTCCCGTCCTTCATCGTGCCATAGCCGTCGATGGTCACGTCCATTTCGCGGGCGGCGAACCGCCAATCGGGACAGTCACCGTCGCACGTGGTGGCTGTGCCGTCCTTCATGAAATAGTCAGCCTCACTCTTCTTTTGAATCTCCCGGCCCCGGATGTGGAAGTGATATTTCTCGAAGAACATCCGCCCGGATAGGACGATTCCTGTTTTTGTCTCCGTATTCAAGTCGACCCGCTCCCCTTCCAGGAGATCGCCATTGCTCTTCAGGAAAGTGTTTCCTTCGGCGACGGCCTCGTTCGTCTGGCGGTTGAGCAGGACACGGTCCGCCTTGAGATAGCCCCCGGTAAAAAAGATGATCACGTTGCCCTCGGCTTGATAGGTGTCGTTCACCTGGTCATAGGTCAGGGTGTCCGCCTCGATGGTAACGGGTCCGCGGGGTGTTCCCTTTTCGTATGCCGTAAGCGCCTCTGCATGAATACGTAGGCAGAAGAAGAAGAGCAAGGTCGAAAAAAGAAGTCCGTCCCTTTTCATGAATGGCTCAACCCGCTGATAACAAAATATCAGGCTTTTTTGACCCTGTGAACCTGGCCCGGGTTTCTCCGACGAGATAGAGAGACCCGGTGATACAGACAAGATCATTTTTCCCTGCCAGTCTGAGGGCACGCTCCAGGGCCTTGCTGCTGTCCTCGATGACCTCTGCCCTCCTGCCGGTTGTTCGAAGCCAGCGGGCAGTGATATCCGGGGGCAGGGCCCTTTCCTCCCGGGGTTTCGTGAGTATGATGTGATCCGCCACGGGGACAAGCCTCCCGAGCATTTTCCGGTAGTCCTTGTCGGCAAGGACTCCGAAAACAAGGATGAGTCTTCTAAAGGAGAAATTCTCTTCCAGGGCCTCCCGGAGGACCGATGCCCCGGCCGGATTGTGGGCACCATCAACGACAACCATGGGCCTCTCCTGGAGCACCTCCAGCCTCCCTTCCCATCGACATCGGGCAAGTCCCTCCCGGATGCTCCTGTCATCGACGCAGAGGCCCCGTCTTCCGAGGAGTTCGACGGCCCCGAGGGCACAGGCGGCATTGATGAACTGATGCCTCCCCCGGAGTCGAAGGTGGAGATCCTTGAAATTCCGCTCGATCCCGAAATAGGAAAAGGTTCTCTCGCCCGAGGAACGGACCCTGATGTCCCGGCCGATCCGAAAGATCCGGGCTCTCCGTGTCCGTCCGATGGCCTCGAGGGTTTCGATAACAGCCTTCTGTCGGGCTGCGGTCACGACCAGGCCTCCGGGCTTGATGATCCCCCCTTTTTCCCGGGCAATGTCTGTGAGCCTCCGCCCCAGATACGCCCTGTGCTCGAGAGAGATATTCGAAATAACGGCTACCTCCGGGTTAACGACATTCGTCGCATCCAGACGCCCCCCTAGACCGACCTCCAGGACAGCGATGTCGACTCCGGCACGAAAGAAGTGAAGAAAGGCGAGGGCCGTCGTGAATTCGAAGTAAGTAACGTCCTCCCGGATATGATCTCGGACTTCACCGATGAGACGCCGGAGATCCCTCCCGGAAATCGCCTTCCCGTCAACCCGTATTCGTTCCCTGAAATTGACCAGGTGAGGGGAGGTATAGAGACCGACTCGGTAACCCCGGCAAGTGAGGATGGAGGCGATCAGGGCCGCAATCGACCCCTTTCCGTTTGTGCCCCCCACGAGCACGGCCTTAAACCGGTCCTGAGGGCTTCCCAGGCGACGGAGAAGCCTGGTCACGGGCTCCAGGCCCAGGCGCATACCCATCCCCTTCAGCGACGACAGATATTCGAAGGGATCATGAGGAATCATCGTTGCCGGCCTTGTCTGCGAGCGTGGTTCGTGCTCCTGGGCACCCTGGCGCACGGTCTGATTAACACAGCCCGTAGTCAGGGGCAATCATTTTATAGGCTCGAGAGCCCCATCGAGAGGACCATAAAAAAAGCCAGGAGTAAACTATTTTGATACCCATGGCTTGAAAAACAATTCTTTCCCCCGACACTCAGCGTCCCTCTCTGCAGGGTTCAGAAAAAGGAGAGAAATCACCATCGTAAAAACCCAACCCATCAGGACGGGCGAGATCTCAGGGGCGGGCATTCACGTGTGATTTACATCCAGTGTTTGCTCCGAACCGGGACGGGTTAATCGGGGATGACCTTGAATACCTCGTCCCCGGGACGAACGCGGTCGGACACCTTGACGCCGATGTAGTCACCGGCAACAGCCTTCGCAACCTTCTGGTTGTTGACCTCCATAGAATCGATGACTTCTTCGAAATTCGTCGTGTGACCCACCAGCTTGATCTTGTCCCCCACATTGAGTTCTCCGGCGGTGATCTTGATGGCGGCGACACTCGGTTTAGCGAAGAATTTTACGATTTCGCCTATCTTTTCCTCGGCCATAATGCACCCTCCTTTTCTGGATTTTTAACGGATCGTGTTGTATTCCTTACAATTTTTTTCTTTCAAAATCAAGGGGAAACCGAGACAAAAAAAGCAAGGCCGAAGCCTTGCTTTTGTGTTTGCGAGATTTTCCCGGGATTCCGACTATTTTTTCGCCGACGCCTTCTTCCGACCTTTGGCCTTTGGCTTCTCCTCTTTCTTGACTTCCAGGGGGATGAGTTCGATCACGGCGAGGGGTGCATTGTCACCCACCCGGAAACCGGCCTTGATGATCCGTGTGTAACCGCCGGCGCGATCCTTGTAGCGCGGCGAGATTTCTTCGAAAAGTTTCTTGACCACCCCGCGCTCGCGCACAACGCTTGCCGCCTGCCGCCGGGCATGAAGACTTTCATTCTTTCCGAGCGTGATCATCTTTTCAGCCACCCTTCGCAGCTCCTTGGCCTTGATGTCTGTGGTGGTGATCTTTTCGTGCTTGAAAAAGGAAGTGACCATGTTACGAAGCATGGCTTCCTTGTGGCTTGTGGTCCTGCCGAGCTTCCTTCCTGCCTTCTGATGACGCATGGGAATAACCTTTCAATCCGATATGGAATCAGCTTTTCTCTTTGGCTTTCTCTTTGTCTTCCTTACGAACCGGAAAATCGATTTTCATGCCGAGAGAAAGTCCCATCTCCGAAAGAATCTCCTTGATTTCATTGAGAGATTTCCGTCCGAAATTCCTTGTCTTCAGCATCTCGGCTTCCGTTTTCTGGACCAGCTCTCCGATGAGGTGGATGCCCGCGTTTTTCAGGCAGTTGGCGGACCGGACGGAGAGTTCAAGCTCGTCGACGCTCTTGAAAAGATTTTCATTGATCGTCTCCGTTTCCTGGATTTGCTCGGGCTCCCTCACCTCCTCCATCTCTTCGAAGTTGATGAAGATATCGAGCTGCTCCTTCAGGATCTTGGCTGCGTAGGCAACGGCATCCTCTGGCAGGACGCTGCCATCGGTCCATATCTCCAGTATCAGACGGTCATAATCGGTGATCTGGCCGACCCTGGCATGGGTCACCGTGTAGCTGACCTTCTTGACCGGGGAAAAGGAGGCATCGATGTTGATCGTCCCCTCGGGCTGATCGGCGTCACGCTCACGTTTGGCGGCTACGTAGCCCTTGTCTATCCTCACAACCATCTCCGCCTTGAGCTTTGCGTTACCCGCCAGCGTGCAGAGATATTGCTCCGGGTTCATGATCTCCACCGTCGGATCGGCGGTGATGTCACCGGCGGTGACGACGCCTTCCCTGGCCACATCGAGACGGATGGTTTTCGGGCCATCCTGATTCAGCTCCAGACGGATCCCCTTCAAATTCAGGATGAAATCCGTCACATCTTCTTTCATCCCCGTAACGGTCGAAAACTCGTGAAGGACCTTGTCGATCTTCACGGAAACAATGGCGGCACCGTGGATGGAGGACAGAAGAATTCTCCTCAGGGCATTCCCGAGGGTGATCCCGAAGCCCCTCTCCAGAGGCTGACAGGTGAACTCCCCGTATAATCGGGTACGGGTTTTTTCGTCAACCTCAATCCGCTTGGGTCTGATCAGACTGCGCCAGTTTCTCTGCATATGCCTTTTCCTATGGTTTTGCTGTTACTTGGAGTACAGCTCAACGACCAGCTGCTCCTGGATCGGCATCGTGATATCATCACGCGTAGGCAGCGCTTTCACGACACCCCTATAATTCTCCTTGTCCAGTTCCAGCCACGACGGAACACCTCGCCTGGCCACGGTTTCCAAAGACTCCAGGATCGGGAGTACTTTTTTACTCTTCTCCCTCAGCTCGATCACATCCCCCTTCTTGATCAGGAAGGATGGAATGTTGACCTTTCTTCCGTTCACCTTAAAATGGCCGTGCCGCACAAATTGCCTTGCCTCCGTTCTCGATGTCGCGAAGCCTATCCGATACACCATGTTGTCCAACCTCGACTCGAGAAAAACGAGAAGGGTCGTACCGGTGATCCCCTTCTTCTGGTCGGCCTTTTCGAAATAACCCCTGAATTGTTTCTCGAGGAGGCCGAACATCCGCTTGAGTTTCTGCTTTTCACGAAGCTGGGTGCCGTAATCGGAAAATTTCTTGCGGGAGTGCCCGTGTTCCCCCGGGGCGTACCCTCGCCTCTCGAAGGCACACTTTTCCGTGTAGCACCGGTCTCCCTTGAAGAACAGTTTCAGGCCTTCCCTACGGCACATTCTGCAAACTGAACCACGATATCTTGCCAAATTACTCCTCCATCTTGCTTGTCATTCCTGCGTTTTCCAACCGCGCAGGTGTTAGACCCTTCGTCTCTTGGGCGGCCGGCAGCCGTTATGAGGGATGGGCGTTACATCCCTGATCAAACTGATGTTGAGCCCTGCGGCCTGCAGGGCCCGAAGCGCTGACTCCCGCCCCGACCCGGGTCCCTTGACGTACACCCGAACGCTGCGCACGCCGTGTTCCTTGGCCTTCCGGACCGCACTCTCTGCGGCCATCTGTGCCGCAAAAGGCGTCCCCTTTCTCGAACCCTTGAAACCCTCCATGCCGGACGAGGACCATGCGAGGACATTGCCGCTCAGATCCGTGATCGTCACGATGGTGTTGTTAAAGGTCGACTGGATATGGGCGATGCCCTCCGGCACGCTTTTTTTCTCTCTTCGTTTCCCTGTCTTCCGTGGACCTGCCATTTTTCCTCCCGAATCCGAAAACCGCTCTATTTCTTCTTCCCGGCAATGGACCGCCTCGGTCCCTTTCTGGTGCGGGAATTCGTGTGGGTTCTCTGCCCCCGAACAGGAAGACCCTTGCGGTGCCTCAGGCCACGGTAGGTTCCGACATCCATCAGCCGCTTGATCGACATGGACACCTCCCGGCGGAGATCCCCCTCGACCTTATGCTCCTTGTCAATGATATTCCTGATGGCCGTCACCTCCGAGTCCGTGAGGCGATCCGTCTTCGTGTCAAAATCGACCCCGGCTTTGCGAAGGATGTCCTGCGACGCAGACCTTCCGATGCCGTAGATGTAGGTCAGCGCGATCTCCATCCTTTTGTTCTTCGGTAAATCAACACCCGCGATTCTTGCCACCGATGAGCCTCCTTAAGTTCTGATGGATTGTTATCCCTGTCTCTGCTTGTGCTTTGGATTTTCGCAGATCACCCGGACGACGCCGTGGCGCTTGACGATCTTGCACTTGTCACATATTTTTTTCACTGAAGACCTGACCTTCATGTCCTTTTCTCCTGTCACGCCGCCCGGAGCCTATTTGGAGCGGTATGTGATCCGCCCCCGCGTCAAATCATAGGGCGAAAGCTCAACGGTCACCCTGTCGCCGGGCAGGATTTTAATGAAGTGCATCCGCATCTTGCCTGATATGTGAGCCAGCACGCGGTGACCGTTCTCGAGTTCCACCCGAAACATGGCGTTGGGAAGCGTCTCTACGACTGTTCCTTCTACCTGAATGGGTTCTTCCTTCGGCATACAATCCTATCCCCGATCGCCGTTCAACAAACCCTGCCGACACGCCTCCCGCAACTTAATCCGGCTTTCCGTCGATCCGGCTCAGAATGAATGGGCCGTTCTCCGTGATGGCCACGGAATGCTCAAAATGTGCCGACAGTTTCCCGTCAGCGGTTACGACGGTCCACCCGTCCTGAAGCACCTTCACAGCATAGGTTCCGGCATTGACCATGGGTTCAATGGCCAGAACGATGCCGGGTCTCAACTCGATGCCTCTGCCCTCCCTCCCATAGTTGGGCACCTGGGGATCCTCGTGGAGGGACCGGCCGATGCCGTGACCCACCAGGTCCCGGACAACGGAGTATCCGGCAGCCTCCGCGTGATTCTGAATGGCCGCCGATATATCCCCGAGCCGGTTTCCGACTCTCGTCTGCTCAATGGCCTTGTAGAGGGCTTCTTCCGTCACCCGCATCAGCCTTCCGGCCTCGTCGGAGACCTCGCCGACGGGAACGGTCACGGCTGCATCCCCGTAAAGCCCCTGATGATATATGCCGAAATCGAGGCTGACGATGTCCCCTTCCTGGAGCTTGCGCTCCGACGGCATCCCGTGAACGACTTCCTCGTTCACCGAGGTACAAAGCGAGAAGGGGTATCCCCTGTATCCCTTGAAAGCCGGCTTCGCCCCCTTTTGAAGCGTCAGTTCCTCGCAATACCGATCCAGCTCAAGCGTGGTCACGCCTGGCCGGATGATTTTTTTCAACGCCTCGAGGATCTGAGCGACTATGAGGTTATTCCCTCTCAGCTTTCGGATCTCCTCGGGAGATTTCAAGATAACCATGCCAGAGATCCTCCAGAGGGCTTCCCCTGGGCCTACCGCCTCCTGGCCAGCCGTCCTTTTTTCAAAAATCCCTCGTACTGGCGGGCCAGGAGATGGGTTTCGATCTGCCCGGCCGTGTCGAGGGCAACCCCCACGACGATGAGAAGTGCCGTCCCTCCGAAATAAAAAGGCACGTTCATATACACCATCAGAATGCTGGGCAGCACACAGACCAGCGACACGTAAACGGCACCCCCGAAGGTCAGCCGGCTCAGCACGTGATCGATGTACTCTGCCGTTTTTTTGCCCGGACGGATGCCGGGGACAAAACCGCCGTACTTCTTCATGTTGTCCGCCACGTCGATGGGGTTAAAAACAACGGCCGTGTAGAAGAAGCAGAAAAAGACAATGAAGGCGACATAGGTCGATTCGTAGATGAAGGCGCCGGGCCGCAGATAATTCGACACCGCCTGCATCCAGGGATGAGGAACAAAATTGGCAATCGTCGCCGGGAACATGATGATCGAGGAAGCAAATATCGGCGGAATCACGCCGGCCGTGTTCACTTTCAGTGGAAGGTGCGTGGTCTGGCCGCCGTACATCTTGCGGCCGACGATCCGCTTCGCATACTGAACAGGAATCCTTCTCTGACCGCTTTCCACAAAGACGATGAAACCCACCACCGCCACCATGAAGAGGAAGAGAAAGGCGACGAAGATGATCCCCATCTCTCCCGTCGAGACGAGACGGAAGGTGCCCAGGAGGCCCGCAGGGCCCCGGCAGACAATCCCCGCAAAGATGATCAGGGAGATGCCGTTTCCGATGCCGCGTTCGGTGATCTGCTCA
Organism: Deltaproteobacteria bacterium; assembly: GCA_026388445.1. Taxonomy (GTDB): domain Bacteria; phylum Desulfobacterota; class Syntrophia; order Syntrophales; family UBA2192; genus JAPLJU01. Next base: position 11,469 of record JAPLJU010000072.1, on the reverse strand, counting down.
CCCAGCCACATGATAAAGGACGTCCCGGCGGTGAGCGTGATGACGGTCATAAACCTGAAGCTCCAGCCGGGTTCCAACACGATGGAGGCCCCCGTGGGTCCCGCCATGTTTTCAAGCCCCACGGCGATGCCGAACCCCTGAATCAGGCTCAGGAACACGGTTCCGTAACGGGTGTACTGGGTAATCTTTCTCCGGCCGACCTCCCCTTCCTTCGAGAGCCTCTCCAGGTGGGGGATGGCAATGGTGAGGAGCTGGAGGATGATCGAAGCGCTGATGTAAGGCATGATCCCCAGTGCAAAAACAGAGAGATTGCTCAGGGCACCGCCTGCAAACATGTCAAAGAGCCCCAGCAGCGACCCTTTGGCCATGTCGAAGAAGGCGGCAAGGGCCTTGTTGTCGATACCGGGCGTCGGTACGTGGGTCCCGATCCGGTAGACGCCGAGCAGAAGAAAGGTCATGAAAATCCTCTTCTGCAACTCCGGTATCTTGGGTATGTTCTTGAATCCGCTTAACAAATCAAATCACCTCAACGGATCCGCCCGCTGATTCGATCTTTTCCCGCGCCCCGCTGCTGACGGCATGGGCCTTGATCTTGAGGGGACGATCGAGGACTCCCTTTCCCAGGATCTTCACACCGTCTCCGACCTTCTTGATGATGCCTTGTTCGAGGAGGGCATCGGGATCCACGGTGGCGCCGCCGGTAAACTTGCCGAGCTGCCCCAGATTGACGGCGATGATGTTTTTTCTGAATAGGTTTCTGAAACCCCGCTTGGGCAACCGTCTCGAGAGGGGCATCTGGCCGCCTTCGAATCCCGCCTTGATGCTTCCACCGGACCGTGCTTTCTGCCCCTTGGCGCCTTTGGTCGCCGTTTGGCCGTGACCCGACCCGTCTCCCCGGCCGATTCTCTTCCTCTTCCGCCTGGAACCCCGTGGCGGTTTCAATTCATTGAGTTTCATTTCTCGCTAACCTCTATCTCCACCACGGACAGAAGGTGGGAAACCTTGTTGATCATCCCTCGAATTTCCGGCGTATCCTTGAGAAGAACGGTCCTGTTGAGCTTTTGGAGCCCCATACCGCGAAGAACCTTCCTGTGTTTTCCCGGCCTTCCGATGTAGCTTTTCACCAGCGTGATTTTGAGCTTCTTTGTCACGATCCGCTCCTTCGCCTATATCTCCGATATTTCCTTGCCCCTCAGCATGGCCACCTCAACGGGACTCTTCAGACGACGAAGTCCATCCAGGGTCGCCTTCACCAGATTGTGGGGATTGTGTGAACCGAGACACTTGGTCAGGATATTATGAACGCCGGCCACCTCCAGAACGGCCCGTACGGCACCGCCGGCAATGAGACCCGTTCCCTCGGAGGCCGGTTTCAGCAGAACCCGTCCGGCGCCGAACTGGCCGACAATCTCGTAGGGGATGGTCCGGTTGATGACCGAGACGTTGACCATGCTCTTTCTGGCCTTCTCCATGCCCTTTCGAATCGCCTCCGGGACTTCGTTCGCCTTACCGAGACCCATGCCGACCGACCCCTTGCCGTCACCGACGACGACAATGGCGCTGAACCGGAATCGCCGGCCACCTTTCACGACCTTGGCCGTCCGGTTGATGGCGACAACCCTGTCCAGAAGTTCCGTTCCTTCAAATGCTTTTCTCTCCAATGATCTTACCCCTCAATGAAATGAAGGCCCTTTGATTATATCTTCAGGCCTGCTTCCTTCGCCGCCTCTGCCAGCGCCTTGACCCTTCCGTGATAGAGAAAAGCCCCCCGGTCAAAAACGGCCTTCTGGATGTTTTTGTCCTTGAGGCGCTTCGCCAGAAGCTTTCCCACTTCGGCGGCTACCTGGGTTTTCTTCATGCCGCCGAGTTTGCCCTTCAGTTCCTTGCTGAGCGTCGAGGCCGACGCCACCGTTTGCCCGGCATCGTCATCGACGGCCTGCGCATAGATATGGCTGGTACTCCTGAAAACCGCAATCCGGGGATAATCAGACGTCCCCGAGATTTTACCCCTCACCCTTTTCTTTCTCTTCTCTCTAATCTTCTTGATCTTCTTGGTTTTACCGATCACTGTTTTCGCCTTCCTGTGTGATGCCCTGCCTGTTACACGGCCCCTTTAGGCGCCTGCAGACTTGCCGACCTTTCTGCGAACCCGCTCACCGGCATATTTGATACCCTTTCCCTTGTAGGGTTCCGGTTTCTTGAGGCTGCGGATCTCGGCGGCCACGCGGCCGACCAGTTCCTTGTCGATCCCCGTCAGGGTTAAGTTGACCTGCTTCACGATCTTGACGGCAATCCCCTTGGGAAGCCTGTACTCCACGGGCGTGGAAAAACCGATATGTAGTTTCAGCAGATCGCTGCCGGTCAGTTCCGCACGGTACCCCACCCCGGCGATCTCCAGGTTTTTCTGAAACCCGGCACTGACCCCCGTGACCATGTTATGGATTAGGGTCCGTGTCAGGCCGTAAAGGGATCTTCCTCTGCGATTATCGACGAGCTTCTTGAGGACAATGGTCCCGGCCTCCTGGGTCACGTCAATTTCCCCGGGCAGCCTCATGGAGAGGCTCCCCTTCGGGCCCTCCACGATGATCTCCGTCTTCTTATTGTTGACCTTCACATTGGCCGGAATGGGAATAGGTTTTTTGCCGATTCTTGACATGAATTGCTCTCCAATGAAAACATATTCTGCGCCGCCGGTCCTACCAGACGTTGCAGAGAATCTCTCCGCCGACGTTGAGCTCCCTGGCCTCCCGGTCCGTCATGATTCCCTTGGAGGTGGAGAGAATAGCGACACCGTAACCGTTGAGGACCTTGGGGATGCTGTCACCCTGCACATAAATACGGCGCCCGGGCTTGCTCACCCTCTCAATCCCCCGGATAATGTTTTCTTTCGAATCCGAATACTTGAGATAAACCCTCAGGACTTCCCTTTTGTTCTGATCTTTCTTGATGTCGAATCCCTGAATATATCCCGCCTTCTTCAGAACCTTGGCAATTGCCAGATTCATTCTCGAAAGTGAGGTATCGGCGCTCTTGAATTTCTTCCGATTGGCGTTCCGGACTCTCGTCAACATGTCTGCGATTGGATCCGTCATTCCCATAGCACTTCTCCTGAAAGCCCTTACCAGCTGGATTTGATCACCCCGGGGATATGCCCGTGGGATGCATATTTTCTCAGGCAGAGCCTGCACATATCGAACTTTCGGTAATAGGCCCTGGGTCTGCCGCAGAGCGGACAGCGATTGTAGTCTCTGACCTTGAATTTCTGCTTCCTTTTCGCCTTTGCAATCAGGGATTTCTTCGCCAAGTTGGTTCCTCCATCCACACCGTTAAGGGCTAGCTCCTGAAGGGCATGCCCATGAGGGAAAGCAAATGCCTTGCTTCATCGTCCGTTTTCGCTGTCGTCACGACAACGATGTTCAACCCTTTGACTTTCTCGATCTTGTCATATTCGATCTCCGGAAAAATGAACTGCTCCCTGATCCCCATGGCAAAATTCCCCCGACCGTCGAAAGAGTTGGGGGGGATGCCCCTGAAGTCCCTGATTCTCGGCAGCGCCACATTCACCAGCCGGTCATAGAATTCGTACATCCGTTCCTTCCTGAGCGTGACGGTGCAGCCGATCGGCATCCCCTTGCGAAGCTTGAAGGTGGCGATCGACTTCTTCGCCTTCGTGATCACCGGCTTCTGTCCCGATATCATGGCGAGTTCCTGGACGGCGCCGTCGAGAATCTTGATGTTCTGGATCGCTTCGCCCACGCCCATGTTCAGGATGATTTTCTCCAGTTTGGGGACCTCCATGACATTCTGATACTTGAACTTCTCCATCATCGCGGGGACGACGGTTTTGCTGTAGTGTTCTTTCAGTCTTGCCATTGGTTGTTCCTCGGCCTACTCATCATGCATCTCTTTGCACTTTTTACAAACGCGGACTTTCCTGCCGTCTTCCAGTATCCGGTATCCGACGCGGGCCACACTGTTGCACTTGCGGCAGACCAGGGCCAGGTTGGACATGTGTATGGCCCCTTCCTTCTCCACGATGCCCCCTTTCCCCTTCGCGTCGGGCCGCTGGTGCCTCTTGACCATGCTGAGCTTCTCGACATAGGCCCGTGTCCTGTCCTTGGAGAATTGCAGGATCTTGCCGGACTTTCCCTGTTCCTTGCCGGCAAGGACCTTCACGACATCTCCTTTTTTCAACTTGATCTTCTGCATTTGAATCCCTCGAGTTCCTTCCTATATGACCTCCGGGGCAAGGGAGATGATTTTCATAAACTGCTTCGCACGCAGCTCTCTGGCCACAGGGCCGAATATGCGTGTTCCGACGGGCTCCATCTGGTTGTTGATCAGCACCACGGAATTATCGTCGAACCTGAGGAAAGACCCGTCGAGGCGCCTCACTTCCTTGACGGTCCGGACCACCACGGCCCGCATGACGTCCCCTTTCTTGACCTTCGAATTGGGGATCGCTTCCTTCACCGAGACCGTGATGACATCCCCCACCGTGGCAAACCGTTTTCGCGAACCGCCGAGCACACCGATACAGCTGACCCTTTTCGCTCCGGAATTGTCCGCCACGTTCAATATGGTTCGCATCTGTATCATAACCAACACTCCGATCTCACCGCCGGTTCTTCCGGGCGCTGGCGGGAATTACTTCGCCTTCTCGAGAATCTCCCTAACCTTCCACCGCTTATCCCGGCTCAGAGGACGGGATTCTTCGATGAGGACCTTGTCGCCGATGTTGCAGGCGTTCTTATCGTCATGGGCCTTGTACTTCTTGATCTTCCGAATGTACTTGTGGAAGGCCGCATGCTTGACCTGCCTCTCTGAACGGACCACAATGGTTTTGTCCATCTTGTTGCTGACGACCCAGCCCTGAACGGTCCTTTTATTGCCCCGTGACTCCATACCTAACCTCGAATCTCCCTTTCCTTCAAAACGGTTTTGATGCGGGCGATGTCTTTTCTCACATGCTTCATCATGGCCGAAGAATCCAGCTGGCCCGTCGCGCGCCTGACCTTCAACCGGAAGAGTTCATCCACCAGATCCCGTTCCTTCTGCTTCAGCTCATCGACGCTGAGATCTCTTATCTCTTTAGTCTTCATCAAATAAATTCCTCGAGACGAACTTAGTGCCCACGGGCAGTTTGTGGGCGGCCAGCCGGAAGGCCTCGCGAGCCACCTCCCGGGTCACACCCTCCATCTCGTACATCACCGTTCCAGGCTTCACGAAGGCGACCCATCCCTCCGGGGGGCCTTTTCCTTTTCCCATGCGTGTTTCGGCCGGCTTCCTCGTGAAGGATTTATGAGGGAAAATCCGGATCCAGATCCGCCCCCCACGCTTGATGTGCCGGGTCATGGCAATACGGGCCGCTTCGATTTGCTGCGCCGTGATCCGACCGGGATCCGTGGACTGGAGACCGAAGGTGCCGAACTCCACGTGGCATCCCTTGATGGCCTTACCGCCCATCCGGCCCTTCTGCATCTTGCGGTACTTAACCCTCTTTGGTGTCAACATGCTCTCATGAACTCCTCTTCAGCAAAGGCTCTCGTGAAGCCTCAGGCCACGGTGCTCTTCTTGTCCGGCAGGACATCGCCATGATAGATGAGCACTTTGACGCCGATCAAGCCATAAGTCGTCCGGGCCTCGGCAAGGCCGTAATCGATATCCGCCCTCAGTGTGTGAAGGGGAACCTTGCCTTCCCGGTACCATTCCGTTCTGGACATCTCGGCGCCGCCGAGTCTCCCCGCACAGGTGATCCGTATGCCCTTGGCTCCGAACTTCAGGGCAGACTGCACCCCCTTTTTCATGGCCCGCCGGAAGGCAACCCTTCTTTCGAGCTGAAGGGCCACATTTTCAGCCACGAGCTGCGCATCAATCTCCGGCTTACGCACCTCCAGGATATTGATGATGGCCTCCCCCTTCGTGAAGGCCTCGAGGTCTTTCTTCAGTTTCTCGATTTCCGCTCCCTTTTTCCCGATGATGATGCCAGGACGCGCGGCGTAAATGTTAATCTTGGCTTTGTCAGCGGCCCTCTCGATCTCCACCTTGGATATACCGGCGTGATAGAGCTTTTCCTTGATGTACTGCCGGATTTTGATGTCCTGGTGAAGGAGTTCACTGTAGCTCTTTTCAGAAAACCACTTTGAACTCCACGTCTTGACGATGCCTAACCTCAAACTGATCGGATTGACCTTCTGACCCAAGTCTCTACCTCCCTCAATGCGACTACTCTGAAAGGACCACGGTGATGTGGCTCGTTCTCTTTTTGATCTGGGCTGCCCTCCCCATGGCTCTGGCCCGCCATCGCCTCCAGGAAGCACCCTGATCCACATAGACGTCCTTGACGTAAAGAATTTTTTCATCGATGTTGGGGTTGTTCGTGGCATTGGCCAGCGCAGACTTCAGGACTTTCCGCACCATTCCCGCGGCGCGCTTGCGCGTGAACGCCAGCACGCGGTCCGCTTCTTCGACCTTTTTGCCCCGGATGAGGTCCACCACCAGCCTTACCTTCTGGGGTGAAATACGAACAAATCTGGCCACAGCTCTTGTTTCCATGGTTCCTCGAAACCTGCCTTTACTTCTTCACTTTGGACTTGCGGTCCCCCGCATGGCTGTAAAAAGTCCTCGTGGGGGCGAACTCGCCCAGCTTGTGCCCCACCATGTTTTCCGTGACGAAGGCGGGGATGAATTTCTTGCCGTTATGAACGGCAAAGGTGAACCCGATCATTTCGGGGACGACCGTGGACCGGCGGGACCAGGTCTTGATGACACTGCGATCGCCTGACGCCTCCGCCCGCCTGACTTTTTCCAGAAGCTTCGCCTCCACATAAGGGCCTTTTTTAATCGAACGCGCCACCGCTTAACCCCTTTTCTTCACGATGTATTTGTCAGACGTTTTGTTCTTTCTCGTCTTATATCCCTTCGTGGGTAAACCCCAGGGCGTACAGGGATGACGGCCGCCCGACGATTTCCCTTCACCGCCACCCATGGGGTGATCGACCGGGTTCATGGCAACACCGCGGGTATGGGGCTTCTTGCCCAACCAGCGGTTGCGTCCGGCCTTTCCGATACTAATGTTTTCATGCTCGATATTGCCCACCTGCCCGACGGTCGCCTTGCAGTCGAGGTGAACCTTCCTCACTTCTCCCGACGGAAGGCGGACCTGGGCGTAAGCGCCTTCCTTGGCCATGACCTGCCCGTAGGTTCCCGCCGAACGGATCATCTGGGCCCCTTTACCCACCTTGAGTTCCAGGTTGTGAATATGAGATCCCATCGGCATATTGCGCAGCGGCATGGTGTTTCCTGGTTTGATATCCGCATAATCGCTGCTGATGATCACATCACCGACGGCCATATTCATCGGCGCGAGGATGTAGCGTTTCTCGCCATCCCGGTAGCTCAAAAGGGCGATCCGGGATGATCGGTTCGGGTCGTATTCGATGCTTTTAACCACGGCCTCAACGTCCTTTTTGTCCCGCCGGAAATCGACGAGCCGGTACATTCGCTTGTGGCCGCCACCCATGTGCCAGCAGGTCACGCGGCCGTAGCTGTTCCTGCCGCCCGTTCTCTTCAAGGGGCGCACCAGACTTTTTTCCGGTACCGTCCTGGTCACCTCACCGAAGGTGAACCCGGTCTGAAAACGCCTGCCCGGTGATGTCGGTTTGTAACTCCTGATCGCCATGTTTCCGTCCTTACACTTTCTGGAAGATCTCGATGCTGCTCCCGGGAGCCAGGGTGACCATGGCCTTTTTCCAGTCGCGCTTTCGGCCCAGAACCCGTCCCACTCGCTTCTTCTTGCCGGTCATATTCATGGTCCTGACGTTGATCACCTTGACCTTGAAGAGTTTCTCCACCGCTTGCCCGATCTCAATCTTGTTGGCCCGCCGGTCGACTTCGAAGTAGTACTTGTTCGCTTCCTTGGCGAGGATTTCTCAAGCACCGGGTCCGCTTTATCCAGCACAAAGAGGGCCTTTTTAAGTCCAAAACGGTCGAGAACCTCCTTGAATGTCTTGGTCTTGATCCCTGCCATCGGAAAATCCCGAAGAACCAGGATCTTCTCTTCACTGACCTTCATGCTGAGCGCCGAGATGAGCGCCGCTTTTCGCATCTTTTTGGGGACCGAATAGGCATAATCCCGGGGATGCGGACCGAAAACAATGCCGCCGCCGCGCCACAAGGGGGATCGGATCGTACCCGCGCGGGCCCGGCCCGTGCCCTTCTGTCGCCAGGGCTTGCGGCCGCCGCCTTTGACCTCTCCGCGCCGCTTCGTCGAGTGGGTCCCGGCCCTGCGGCCGGCGAGCTGCCGCCTCACCACCTCGTAAATAAGGTCCTTTTTGACTTCCGCCCCGAAGATGTCCTTGCGGAGCTCCACTTCGGAAACCTTGTTCTTTTCGATATCGTATACTGCTAAAACCGGCATATCCGATACGCTCCAGGTTTATATCCGCTAGGATTTCTTGACCGCTTTCTGGATCAGGACGACCCCGTTCTTGCTGCCCGGGACGGCTCCCTTGACCAGAATCACGTTGCTCTCCGACCTCACCCCGATCACCCGGAGATTCTGGACCGTTTTCCGCTCATCGCCCATATGACCCGGCAGGCGCTTTCCCTTGAAGACCCTGGAGGGATAGGCGCTCGCTCCGATGGAACCGGGTGCCCGGTGGAACATGGAGCCGTGGGAGGCCGCGCCGCCCCGGAATCCATGCCGCTTGACACCGCCGGCAAATCCACGGCCTTTCGTGGTCCCCGTCACATCAACAAAGTCGCCGACTTCAAACATCCCGGCCGTCAATTCTTGGCCCAGTTCGAAAGCGTCGGGGTCCGATATCCTGAATTCACGAAGCACGCGGAAGAAGCCCTTGTTGACCTTGTTCTGATGCCCCTGCAGGGGTTTGGTCACGTTCTTCTGCTTTTTCCGCCCGAAGGCGAGCTGAACGGCGTCGTATCCGTCGGTCCCCTGCTTCTTCTTTTGCATCACCACACAGGGCCCGGCCTCGATGACCGTGACAGGTATGGCCACGCCATCGTCACCGAAGATCTGTGTCATGCCCAGTTTCTTGCCAATCAATCCTGTTCCCATAAGCCCTGCAATCTCACAGAAAATCAAAAAAACAGGAGACGGATTCCACGTTCAAATCCATCTCCATGTTTGCTGTTCCCTTACAGTTTGATTTCGACATCCACACCGGCGGAGAGATCCAGTTTCATCAGGGCATCAACGGTGGCCTGCGTCGGTTCGATAATGTCAATGATCCTCTTGTGGGTTCGAATCTCGAACTGCTCCCGGGACTTCTTGTCAACATGGGGAGACCGGTTCACGCAGTACTTGTTGATGACCGTCGGAAGCGGAATGGGGCCCGCAACGCGCGCCCCTGTTCTCTTCGCCGTGTCCACGATGTCTTCCGCAGACCGATCGAGCAACTTGTAGTCATACGCCTTCAGTCGAATTCTTATCTTTTGCTCAGCCATATCCCGCTTACTCGAAGATGAATTTACTCAATAATCGTACCCACCACACCGGCACCGACGGTTTTCCCGCCTTCCCGGATGGCGAACCGAAGTCCCTGCTCCATGGCGATGGGCGTGATGAGATGGATTTCCATGGCCACGTTGTCACCGGGCATCACCATCTCGATACCCTCGGGGAGGGTCACCACACCCGTCACGTCCGTCGTTCTGAAATAGAACTGGGGCCGGTAGCCGCTGAAGAAGGGGGTGTGACGCCCGCCCTCTTCTTTCGTCAGGACGTAAACCGAGGCCTTGAACTTCGTGTGAGGTGTGATGGAGCCGGGTTTGGCCACCACCTGGCCTCTTTCCACTTCTTCCCGCTTGGTCCCCCGGAGGAGAACGCCGATATCGTCACCCGAGCGGCCTTCGTCCAGCGTCTTCCTGAACATTTCCACGCCGGTGCATACCGTCTTGAAGGTCGGCCGGATGCCGACGACTTCCACTTCCTCGCCGGTCTTGATAATGCCGCGATCCACCCTGCCCGTCACAACGGTTCCGCGGCCGGAGATGCTGAAAACGTCGCCGATGGGCATGAGGAAGGGTTTGTCCAGATCACGTGTGGGCTCGGGAATAAAGGAATCCACGGCGTCCATCAGCTCAAAAACGCACTTCGCGTCGGCAGATTTCATGTCGTCCGTCTCGAGGGCCTTCAGAGCCGACCCCCGGATGATCGGGGTCTTGTCGCCGGGGAATTCGTACTTGCTTAGAAGCTCCCGGAGCTCGAGCTCGACGAGATCGAGCAGCTCGGGATCATCCACAAGGTCAACCTTGTTGAGGAAAACAACCATGGCGGGGACCTGAACCTGTCTTGCAAGGAGGATGTGCTCTCTCGTCTGCGGCATGGGACCTTCCGATGCGGCCACGACCAGGATGGCGCCGTCCATGTGCGCTGCTCCGGAGATCATGTTCTTGATATAGTCCGCGTGCCCGGGGCAATCCACGTGGGCATAGTGTCTTTTGTCGGTCTCATACTCCACGTGAGCGACATTGATCGTCACGCCCCGTTCCTTCTCTTCGGGCGCGTTGTCAATCATATCGAAGGAATAATACACCGCGAGACCTTTCTTGGAGAGGTGCTTCGTGATGGCAGCGGTCAACGTGGTCTTCCCGTGATCGACATGCCCGATCGTCCCGATGTTTACGTGCGGCTTTTTCCTCTCAAATTTTTTCTTAGCCATCTCCATCTACCTCCTTACAATCAAAAAGATGAATCAGTTGTTATTTCTTCTTTCCCCCTGTGTCGGTTGTTCTCATATGAATGATCTCCTTCGCCAGTTCCCCCGATATGGCGTTGTAACAGAGAAACTGCATGGAGTAGGTGGCCCGCCCCTGGGTTTTGGACCTCAAATCGGTCGCATACCCGAACATCTCGGCGAGCGGCACCTCCGCGTTGACCGCCTCCGACCCCGGTCGGGAGTCGATACTCACGATCTTACCCCGCCGGGAGGTCAGGTGTCCGATCACATCTCCCAGATAGTCCTTGGGAACAACGACTTCCACGGACATGATCGGTTCCAGCAGCACCGGGTGGCCGCGCTTGACGCCGCTTTTGAGCGCCATGGAGGCGGCGATCTTGAAAGCCAGTTCCGAAGAGTCCACCTCATGATAGGAGCCGTCTGTCAGCCGGACCTTCAGGTCGACCATCGGATACCCGGCCAGCACCCCCTCTTCCATGGCTTCCTGGATGCCCTTTCCCACGGCCGGTATAAATTCCTTCGGGATGGCACTGCCGATGATCTTGTTCTCGAAGGTGAGGCCTCGGCCCGGCTCGTTGGGCTCGATTTCGATCCACACATGACCGTACTGCCCGCGTCCGCCGGACTGCTTGACGTACTTTCCTTCCGCCCGTACCGGCTTGCGTATGGTCTCCTTGTAAGCCACCTGGGGGTTCCCAATGTTGGCCCCGAGACCGAACTCCCTGGAGAGCCTGTCCACGATGATCTCCAGGTGAAGCTCCCCCAT
>JAPLJU010000147.1 GCA_026388445.1 Deltaproteobacteria bacterium | reverse complement strand
ACGATCGGGATGTTCCTGCCCAGCTCATGAAGCCTCAGGGCCAGGTTCCGGATCTTTTCGGCCTGGTCGTGAAGGAAGGGCTGTCCGCCGAGACCGGGGTTCACCGTCATGACCTGGATGGCATCCGCCACATCCCAGACGTCCTCCAGGACGGAAAGGGGCGTGGCGGGGCTGATCGAAACACCCGCCTCGACACCGAACCGGCGGATGGATTGAAGAACTTCGTAGAGGTGCTGGGGGCAGGCTTCCTGATGCACGATGAGCCGGTCGGCACCGGCCTTCACATAGGTCTCGATGTGAAGCTCAGGCTCGACGATCATGAGGTGCACATCGATGGTCCGCTTCAGCAGCGGGCGCAGGGCTTTGACCGTCTCCGGTCCAAAGTTGACCCGGGGGACAAAACGGCCGTCCATGACATCCACCTGAATGCCGTCGGCACCGGCGGATTCGGCCTCCACGGCCTGCTCTCCCAGCTTTGAGAAATCGGCCGACAGGATAGATGCTTCAATCTTGATCATGCCCGGATACTCACTTCGGCTCACGCTTAAGATGGCGGATACCTTCGCTCCCGGCCACGATCACATCCGTGGCCAGGTTCAGAAAAAGCCCGTGCTCGACGATGCCCGCTCGCTGCCTGATGAGATCGGCCACGTGCTGTGGTTGAGCAATGGGGCCGAAGTTGCAGTCCAGGATGAGGTTGCCCTGGTCGGTCTGGTAGAGACTCTTGTCGGCGTTCCGACGCACGGTAACGCTAGCGCCCAGCGTCTGAAGATAAGTGTGTTGGAACTGCCAGCCGAAAGGAATGACCTCGACCGGGATGGGTCTCTTTCTCCCGAGCATCGGGGAGAGCTTCGATTCGTCCACGACGATGACCTCGCGTCTGCTGATCTGGGCCACGATCTTTTCCCGAAGCAGGGCCCCGCCTCCCCCTTTGATCATGTTGAGGTTCGGGTCCACTTCGTCGGCGCCGTCGATGGTCAAATCAATGGAGGAAAGATCTTCCAACCTCGTGAGAGGCATCCCATAACGCATGGCTTCTTCTTCAACCTGGAAGGAACAGGGCACGCCTTTCACGTTTCTCAGCTTTCCCGTTTTGAGTTTTTCCGCGAGATACCGAACGGCATGAATCGAGGTGCTGCCGTGTCCCAGACCCACCACCATTCCAGACTCGACGAGCTCCACGGCGTACGCTGACGCCTCCTTTTTAAATTCTGAAACGTCCTTGCCCATAGGCTTGTCCCTTTCTGCTGTTTGTGGGTTGAAACTGCATGTAAAGGTCCAACCAGAAACTAAAGCTTCTTTCGTTTTTCGGAAATGCTATTCAGAAGTCCTTCTAAAGACCGGGCGAATGTCATGACACCGTCATCCTGGAGCTTCTGAGTGATTTGACCGATGCTGATCCCGAGTGCCTCCAACCGGGAGAGCCTGGCGCGGGCAGCATCCAATCCTTCTGTCAATGTGACGGCAACACGGCCATGGTCGCGGAAGGCTTCCAGGGTTGTCGGGGGTAGTGTGTTGACCGTGTCCGGGCCGATGAGATGATCGACGTAGAGTACATCGGAATACCCCGGGTTCTTTGTCCCCGTGCTCCCCCAGAGGAGCCGTTGAACCCGGGCATCCCTTTCCGCAAGACGTTTCCATCCGCTTGTAGCAAGAATCTCCCGAAAGCGGCTATAGACCGACTTGCTGTAATCGACGGCGATTCTGCCCTGAAGATCCAAGGTCCTTTTTGCTTCCAGCGCCTTGTCCACCATCGTGTCAATGCGGCTCACAAAGAAAGAGGCAACGGAAGCCACTTTTTCGACGGGCCCTCCCGCCGCGGCAAGTTTCTCGAGTCCACCGATGTAAGCCCGGGCGACGGCGTCGTAATGCGAGAGGGAAAAGATCAGGGTGATGTTCACGTTGATGCCCTCGGTGGTGAGCCTTTCAATGGCTGGAATACCGGCTGCCGTAGCAGGAACCTTGATCATGACATTAGGGCGGGCGAGAAGCTTCCAGAGCCTGCGCACCTCGACAATGGTTCCCTCCGTGTCGTAAGCCAGTTTCGGATCGGCTTCCAGGCTCACATAACCATCGACACCCCTTGTTTCTTCATGGAGAGGGCGTAAGAGATCGGCCGCCCTCGTAATGTCGTCGATGGCTAGCGCTTCATAAATCTCCACGTCCGATTTTCCCTGTGCCGAAAGCCTTCGGATATCGTCGTCATAATCACTGCTTCCCGATATGGCCTTTTCAAAGATCGTCGGATTGGAGGTGATCCCCCGGAGCCCCTTGCCGATCAGCGACTGAAGCTCCCCGGATGTGATCAGGGATCTGCTGATGTAATCCAGCCAGATGGACTGACCGAGTTTGGCAAGTTCCTGCAGCCGGGTCATGTCAAACCTTCCTCAGGGCAAATCCTTATTTTCCCAGGAGGGCAAGGGCCCTTTTTACAACATTATCCACTGAAAAGCCGTACTTTTCCATGACTACAGCTCCAGGTGCCGAGGCGCCGAAGCGGTCGATACCGATGACGTCTCCCTCATCGCCGACCCATCGCCACCAGCCCAGGGTGACGCCCGCCTCAATGGCGAGCCGCTTCCTGATTCCCGGGGGCAGTACCTCATCCCGGTAGGACCGGGGCTGTTCTAAAAAGATCTCCCAGGAAGGCATGGAGATCACACGGGCCTTGATGCCTTTCCCGGCGAGCTTCTCCGAGGCCCCGAGGGCCAGGTGAACCTCCGATCCCGTCGCGAGAAGAAGGATGTCGAGCTTTTCCCCTCCGTTTTTCAGGACATAGGCACCGCGTCTGACCCCGCTTGAGATGGGAAGTACGCCGGAATCCAGAACAGGGACATTCTGACGGGTCAGGATAAGGGCAGTGGGCTTTTTCCTTTCGATAGCCAGCTTCCAGGCGGCGGCCGTTTCATTCGCATCGGCGGGTCGGATGACGGTCAGGTTGGGTACAGACCGGAGCGACATGACCTGTTCGATGGGCTGGTGGGTTGGACCATCCTCCCCCACGCCTATACTGTCATGCGTGAACACGAATATCACATGGCTATCCGAGAGGGCGGCCAGACGAATCGGCGGGCGCATGTAATCCGAGAAGATAAGGAAGGTCGCCGTATAAGGGATGAGGCCGCCGTGGGCGGCCATGCCGACGGCAATAGCGCCCATGGCGTGCTCGCGCACCCCGAAGTGAATATTCCGACCGCTGTGATCCCAGCCGCCGCCGACGGCGCCCTGGATGTTTACGGCAGACGTGCCCGGCGGCTGAAAGTCACCCATCCCCTTGAGCCACGTGAATGTCGAGGGGTTGAGATCAGCAGAACCACCCATAAGGCCGGGAACGACCCGGGCAAGGACCTGCATGATTTCCTCCGAGGCCTTGCGGGTGGCCACGCCCTTCTGGCTGACGGGAAAGGTAGGAAGGGCTGCATCCCAGCGGGGCTGGTTTTCTTCGGTCAGCCGTCGTTTTAATTCGACGGCCAGCTCCGGATAATCCTCCACGTATCGGGCCAACCTGCCGGCCCACTGCGCTTCCCATGCCTTTCCTTTTTTCACTGCGTCACGGAACACCTGCAAGGCGTCATCGGGGATGTAGAAGAGCGGCTCCAGCGGCCATCCCAGATTTTTCTTTGTTTGAAGGGCTTCTTCGGAGCCGAGGGGCGCACCGTGTGCTTCAAAGGTCCCCTGTTTGTGTGGAGATCCAAAACCGATGGCGGTCCGCACAAAGATGATGGAGGGTCGAATCGTTTCTTCGCGGGCAATTCGGATGGCCTCGTCAATGGCCCTCAGGTCGTTTCCGTCCTGGACCCTCTGTAGATGCCAGCCGCAGGCCTCCAGGCGGTGACCCGTGTCTTCCGTGAAGGTCAGGGCCGTCGATCCCGCAAGGGAAATCTCATTATCATCATAAAGGACGATCAACTTGCAGAGGCGGAGGTGTCCGGCAAGGGAGCAAGCCTCTGCGGCAACCCCTTCCATGAGGTCGCCGTCGCTGGCGATGACGTAGGTGTAGTGATCGACGATGGTGTGCGCCGGCCGGTTGTACAGGGCGGCAAGGTGAGCCTCTGCAATGGCCATCCCCACAGCGTTGCTGATCCCCTGGCCCAGCGGTCCCGTGGTGACTTCCACGCCGGGAGTCAGATGACTTTCCGGATGGCCGGCGGTCCGGCTCCCCCACTGCCTGAAGGATTGAATCTCCGCGAGGGAGATATCGTAGCCTGTGAGGTGAAGAAGCGCGTAGAGGAGCATGGAGCCGTGCCCCCCGGAGAGGACAAAACGGTCGCGATCGACCCATTTTGGATTCGCGGGATTGTGCTTGAGGTATCGTGTCCAGAGTACATAGGCCATTGGTGCCGCGCCCAGGGGCAGGCCGGGGTGTCCCGATTTTGCCTTCTCGATGGCATCGACGGAAAGCATGCGGATGGTATTGATACAACATTGATGGACAGGGTCGCTCAGGGTGATCATAGGGGAATCTCCTCAATCAGTCTTTGTATGAAGGCCGTACAAGGCCGCCCCGAGAAGGGCGCCTCCGGGGTTCACGATCACATGGACAGGCATTCTGGAAACCAGATCCGACATTCGGCCCTTCCGCAGGAATCGCTCCATGAAAAGGCCTCCGGTCAAGTATGGCAGGATTCGCGGCGGGATGCCACCGGCAAGATAGACTCCTCCCGTCGCAAGCATCTGGAGGGCGAGATTCCCCGCCGCGGCGCCCAGAATGGAAACGAAGACACTCAGCGTCAGCACGGAAAGCTTGCAGGGTTTGTCGCTTACCATGGCCGCATCAATAATCACGGGTGTGGGGTCGGAGGCCGCGGACAATTTCTCTTTCAGCCAACGGGGTTCCTCGCCGTAACCGCTATTGAGCAGGAAGGCGTAGATATTGGGTATCCCCATGCCTGAGCAGACCCTTTCATAACTGATGTGATCGTAAAGGCCCTGGAGATAGCCCAGAAGCTCTGTCTCCATGTCGTTTCCAGGGGCAAAGTCGGCATGTCCCCCCTCCGAGGCGCTGGGACGGTAGCGCTTGCCGTCCCAGACGAGGGATGCCTCGCCGAGACCGGTACCCGGTGCGATGACAGCCTTGTTCCCGTATTCCTGGGGATCTCCAGCATTTAGGGTTTCGACCTCTGCCTCTTTCAGGAACGGAACGGCGTGAGCGGCAGCCTCGACGTCGTTGAGAAGCCTGACCGATTTGAGTCCCAGGGCCCTTGCGATCTCCAATTCATCCATGATCCAGGGCAGATTGGTGATTTTTGATCTCCCACCGCTCACAGGCCCCGCAACACCGAGGATCACCGCCTCGACGGGGAGGCTCACCTGCGAGAGGAACTCTTTCAGCAGGGCTTCAATACTCCCGAAACTCGCACTCTGGAAAGTCTTTGCCGCGAGTGGTGCTCTCGGTCCTCTCTCGGGGCCTATGACGGCAAGGTCGGCCTTTGTGGCGCCGATATCGCCGACCAGAAGCATTCTGGTAATCTTCCTTTCAGTCATGGGCGAATACCCTCAAGGTTTTACCCCGTCTTTCTCACTTAACTTTTTCCGTGCGAACCGCGTCAGGAAGACGAGCAGCAGGGCGACACCGGCAAGCACGCCGACCAAGAGCCAGGGGACGCCGCCCTCCGCGACACCCTTTGTCAGGGCGTCAGCACCGACGACGTAGAGAACCGTGCCGGGGAGCATGCAGAGCCAGGACCAGAAGACATAGGTTCCGAAGGGCACGCTGGTCAGGCCGAACCCGTAATTCAGAAGATTGAACGGAAAGAGGGGTATAAGACGTGTAATGGCCACGATGATGGCGCCATGCCTTTCCGTCAGCAGATCGAGCTGCCGGAACCTTTCGTTTTTGGACATCCAGCGGGCTGTTGCGTCCCTGGCAAAATACCGCGATAGGAGAAAGGCCAGGCTCGCCCCCAGGGTGGATCCGATGCTGACCAGGATGACCCCGATGATGGAGCCGTAGAGGGCCCCCGCGGCCACGGTGATTGCGGCACCGGGGAGTGCTGCTACGACGGCCAGGGCGTAAAGGATGACGAAGGCTCCGTACCCCCAGCTTCCCAGGGATTGTATCCATCCGCGGAGTTCCCCCAGTTTCTCGCCCAGGCCGAAGAGCCGGGCCAGAACAAGAATCAGTACGACAGAGGCAAGCAGGGCGACGGGTCTCCACCAGCCCCGCGATTTGCCCTGACTGCCGGAAGCATCGGTCGGTTTATTTCCCGTTGGGGATTCATGGGTCTTGATGGTGTCTTCCATCGGATTGCCCCGCCGTCAGAATCCGTAGGCGTCCTTTCCATGACGGTAAAACCTGTTCAGTCTTTCCGGTGGTACACCCAGGTAGTAAAGCGTCGAGAGGGTCCAGTTTCTCAGCGTGCAGCAAAGGATTCCTTCCTTCTCCCATCGCCGGGGGGATGTCTTGACACGATCCTTCAGGATGCAGATGCGGTCTCCCCGTTTCTTGATGCGCTGCATGAGTTCGATATCTTCCATGAGGGGAATTTCCCGATAACCCCCGATGAGGTCGAAATATTCTTTCTTCACAAAAATGGCCTGATCCCCGTAGGGGATCCTCGTCAGGAGCGAACGGATCGAAGAGGCACCCTCGATGACCTTGAAGGAAAGCTTTCTCGAAGCGATGCCCAGATCGAAAGCGCCGCCCACGGCATCATTTCCGCGAAGCGCTTCCGTGATTTTCCCCAGGGCGCCCGGCGGCAGCTTTGTGTCGGCATGGAGGAATAGAAGAACCTCCCCCCGGGCAATGTCCGCCCCCTTGTTCATCTGCCTCGCCCGGCCGGGGGATGAGGCAAGGGTAATGACGTCTTTTCGCTCGCGGAGGGGCTCTAGGGTATCGAGATCAGGGCTTCCGTCGGCAACGATAATCTCATAGGTCTCCTCCGATCGGAGGGCGTGAATCCCGTCAATGAGCGACAGAATGCGTTCACCTTCATGAAGGACAGGGATGATAATGGAAAAAGTCGTTCTCGTCTCAAAGGTCATGTAAGGGCAGTTTAACCATACATTATGGCGCCAGGAATTTTTCCCGGATCGCTTCCATGCGTTTTCTATTCACACCGAAATCGTAGTAACCGACCCGTGAGGCTGAGCGGAAATGAATGAGTTTCCGGGTGTCGTCCAGATAGAACTCCACGTCGTCGACGAATCTGAAAAGGGCGGAGCAGTATTCGGCATGGATGTAGTCGTCTTTTTCCGATACGATCGAGCTTCCCTCCATGCCCTTGATGATATTTCGAAGCCTTCCTTTGGCCTCGTTTCCCGACATGGTGTACGGGATGGCCTCCATGCCGTGGCGCCCCCCGGGGCTCTGGGACGAAACACAGTTGGGGGAAGCCGGACAGGGGTTCAACTTCCCGTCCAGAACACCGATCCCCACGGCACCGGGCGACGTGCATCCGGCGAGGGAAAAAATTCCAAGGAAGAATGAGAGGGCCGCTTTCTTCACCATGATCCTCACCATGATTTACGGGGATCTTGAATCATCGACGATTGTCGAAGGTTCCAGGGCAATCCTGAAGCCATTTAGAAAAGGGGACCCCGGAAAAGGGCAGTCCTGAGGACTTCATTCCCGGGGTGGATATGTCTGAAATGATAACGTGCTTAATTTATCATTCCGATGGCAGAAATTCAAACCTTTTTGCATCCGGCCCTAAGGGCCAACGATTGATTTTTTGTTCTGATCAGCCCCCGTGGGCGCCTCTGGAGAAGACTCGTCGGGCATCATGGCGTCTTCAAACTCGGGAATGACGATACCCCGCTGGACCATGATGTTGTAGATCTTCTCCGATTGATTCTCGACATATCTGGATGTGCCCGTCGGTTGGTATCTCCTCGGGTTTGGGAGCACGGCGGCCAGCTTGGCCGATTCCCGGGGGCTCAGGTCGGCGGCCGACTTTCCGAAGTGATGCCGGGCGGCGGCCTCGATACCGAAGATCCCATCTCCCCATTCTACCACGTTGAGGTAAAGCTCGAGAATTCTTCTCTTCGACAAGGCGTTCTCAATACGCCAGGTCAGAATGGCTTCCCGCAGTTTGCGAATGGGATTCTTGGAAGGAGAAAGGTAAAGATTTTTGGCCAGTTGCTGGCTGATGGTACTACCCCCGGCCTTGAATTTTTTCTTCTTCAGATCCTTTTCGAGGGCCTTCTGCATGGCCTCGTAATCAAAGCCCTCGTGCGACCAGAATTTATCGTCCTCGGCGATGATGACGGCCTTTACGGCGTAGGGCGAGATGGCGGAGAAGGGCACCCAGGTGTGAGCGATTCTTCTCTTCTTCCCCTGGTTCTGCCATTCTTTTTCCCGGTATTCCATAAAGGCCGTCTTCCGGGGATTTTCCTTCTT
>JAPLJU010000065.1 GCA_026388445.1 Deltaproteobacteria bacterium | reverse complement strand
GTGATGTTGGATCCATTCTTAATCATGGTGGTGCCATTTCCTGTTCCAATGACACAAGGTATCCCAAGTTCCCTTGAGATAATCGCGGCATGGCAGGTACGTCCACCGCGGTTGGTGACAATCGCACCAGCGATCTTCATGATGGGCTCCCAGTCAGGGTCCGTCATGTCCGTGACGAGGACTTCTCCCCGCTTGAAGGCCTTGATCTGATCCGCACTCTCGATGACCTGCACGGGACCTACGCCGATCTTGGCGCCGACACTGGTTCCCGAAACGAGAGGCTTCTTTTTCTCGAGAAGCACATAGTTTTCGAGAACCGTCAGGTCTTTCTGGGACTGGACTGTCTCAGGTCTTGCCTGCAGGATGAAGAGCTCGCCCGTCTCGCCGTCCTTCCCCCACTCAATATCCATGGGTTTAAAGAACCCGGCCTCTTTTGAATAGTGATCTTCAATGATCACGGCCCAGCGCGCCAGGGTCAGGATCTCGTCATCCGTGATACAGAACAGGTTTCTCTGCTCCTCCGATACGGGTACGATTTTGGTTGCCTCAGGGCCCCCGCCGGCGCCATAGATCATCTTGACTTCCTTGGAGCCCAGCTTTTTCTGAATGATCGGTCTGTATTTTTTTCGCAGGGTCGGTTTGAAAACATAGAACTCATCGGGGTTTACCGTGCCCTGAACGATAGTTTCACCGAGGCCGTAGGAACCCGTGATCAGGACAGCACCTTTAAAGCCTGTTTCGGTGTCGATGGAGAAGATCACGCCGGAACAGGCCAGGTCGGATCGCACCATCTTTTGGACGCCGATGGACAGAAAGACCGTTTCGTGGTCGAATCCCTTGTCCACGCGATAGGAGATGGCGCGGTCGGTGAAGAGAGAGGCGAAACATCTTTTGCAGGCATCGATGAGGGCCTCCTCTCCCCGCACGTTCAGAAAAGTCTCCTGCTGCCCGGCGAAGCTCGCGTCCGGAAGGTCCTCGGCTGTCGCTGAACTCCGGACGGCCACATCCGTATTCGGCCCGTATTCATCACAGAGTTTCTTGTAGGCATCCACAACGGCCCTCCGGAGGTCTTCGGGCAGCCTCGCATTGTAGATGAGTGAGCGTATCTTCTTTCCCCGCTCGTTCAGGTTCTGGATGTCATGCGTGTCCAGGTCCGACAGGATCTTTTTCATTTCCCTTTGAATGCCTGCGGATTCCAGAAGGTAACGATAGGCGTTGGCCGTCACGGCGTATCCGTCGGGGATACTCACGCCCCTGGTGATCAGATTCCGTCTCATTTCGCCCAGGGAGGCGTTCTTGCCGCCCACCTCGAGGATGTCCTTCAACTTGATGTCGTCAAACCATATCACCAGTTTATCCTGCTTCTTCATCACTACCTCCCGAAGAGTGTTATGTACTTGAAATCACTTAATATTTATTAACATCACATTATCAATTTCACTCCCTGAAGTCAACGGAAAAGTACACCGTCATCAACCCATGGCGTCCGTGAGCTTCCTCCCTCCGAAGACGTGCATGTGAAGATGGAAAATAAGCTGACCGCCGTCTGGATTCACGTTGACGGTGACCCGAAATCCCTTCTCCGCGATGCCCTTTTCCCGGGCGATTTTCTGTGCGGCCCGGTACATCTCGCCGAGGATGTCCATTTTGTTTTCCTGCAAATCCATGAAGGTCGAAATGTGCTCCTTGGGAACAATCAGCACATGGACAGGCGCCACCGGATGGATATCGTTGAAAGCCACGATCTTGTCCGTTTCGAGGACTTTGCTTCCGGGTATCTCCCCACGAGCAATCTTGCAGAAGATGCAATCTTCCATGTCAGTCCCTCCTTGAGATGGGTTCCCTCACACACGGGAGATTCGGGCCTTGCGGATGGCCTCTTCGAGGGACAGCGCCCCGGTATAAAGGGCCTTCCCGATGATCACCCCGATGACCCCGTCTTTCTCCACGGCGAGAAGCCTCTCGATATCGGCGATGCCGGACACACCCCCCGAAGCAATCACCGGTATGCGAACCGAACGGGCAAGGTCTGCCGTGGCCTCCACATTGACGCCCGTTTCCATCCCGTCCCGCTTGATGTCCGTGTAAACGATGGCATCGACACCGGTATCCTCATAACGTCGAGCGATGTCCAGGACGGATGCGTCCGTGGCTTCCGTCCAGCCCTGCACGGCGGCCCTTCCGTCCCGAGCATCCAGGCCGAGGATAATCCGGCCGGGATATTTTTGACAGGCCGCTTCAACGAATGAACGGTCACGATGCGCCGCCGTTCCAAGGATGACCCTGGACACACCCAGGTCGAGGTACCCCTCGACGGTTTTCATATCCCGGATCCCGCCGCCGACCTGCACGGGAACGAGCACCGCCTTCGCAACGGCCTCAATCATCCGCCAGTTTCTCGGGGCGCCTGATCGTGATCCGTCCAGATCGACAATATGGATACGCTCGGCCCCCCTCTCCTGCCACTTCAAGGCCATCTCAACAGGAGAATCGGAATACACGGTAACTTTCTCGAAGTCGCCCTGCAGGAGCCGCACGCATTTGCCTTCCTGGATGTCAACTGCCGGTATGATGATCAAACGATTTGTTCCCGTGAGAATTCAAAATGACAAAAAAACTGCTTCTGCAACACCCCGCCCTCTGACCTTGACCTTTATCACTCAATACCCGGGTAAGACGTTAGGATCTCGTCAACGCCCTCTTCAGCAAGTTCTCTTGCCGTGAGCCACCAGGGTTTCTTGAAAAAAATCGAAGCCTGAAAAAGATTTTCCATGAGAGACTGCTGGGTCTTGTCGAAAATCTTTCCCCAGATCAAAGCCCCGTCGCTCACCCGGATGAGATAAACGCCAAAGGTAACCGACGCGGGTCGCTCAGCCGAAAGGGCGTACCCCTTCCGCTCCCGGAAGCAGGACACATAACCGACCACCACCCCGTCGGCCCCGAACTCCTGGCCGACTTTCTTCAGCTTATCCGCGGGAGTAGCTTTTAGATCCTGAGCCGATATCCGGCTGTACACCGCCGCCACCCGATCCATGGGAATGATGGTCCACTGTTTGTGAGCACTGAATTTTTCCACAAAGACATCCTGGACAACCATCTCGGCATTTTGCGGAAGCACGCAGACCGGATAGATGGTCCCGCAGATGGGGCAACGAACAGCCCCGCTGCTCAAATCGTCCGGCACGAGTCTCTGGAAAGGAACGATGGCGATTCTTTTCAAAACCGCCTTCTCCGTATCAGATGAAGATCTCAGTTGGTCTTTCTTCGACGCGCACCCCGCCACGGCAAACATCAGGCAGATGAAGAGCGCCGCGATCAATAAACGTTTCCTTTTGATGATGGGTCACCTCCAGTAAAAAAAGGATAAACCCCGTCTGCATCAAAGGACAGAAGGGGTTTAAGCTCCTCTCATCGGTCAAACACCTGGTTTCCTGTTGGGCGCTAGGAGTTAACGATAAGGATCTTGAACGGCCGTTCAGAGACTCCCCTTGGTCGAGAGCACTCCCGTGACCTTCTTGTTGAAGCTCACAGCCTCGCTTAGCGCACGGGCAAAGGCCTTGAAGACGGACTCTGCGATATGGTGGTTATTCCTACCATACATGACATTGACGTGCAAGGTCATTCCACTGTGATCGGTCAGCGACTTGAAGAAATCCTTAAGAAGAGCGGGATCAAAGTCCCTGATTTTCTTGACGCCGAAATTGACCTTGAACACCAGATAGGGCCTCCCCGAAATGTCGAGGCTCGCCACGCAGAGACTCTCGTCCATGGGAACCGTGGCAGAACCGTAACGATTGATCTTTTCCTTATTCCCGAGGGCCTCCCTGATCGCCGCTCCCAGGCAGATACCGATGTCCTCCACCAAGTGATGATAATCAACATCGATGTCCCCCCGACTTTTAACCTTCAGGTCAAAAAACCCGTGCCTGGCCAGCAGGTTAAGCATGTGATCCAAAAAGGGAATCGTCGTTGAGATGTCTCCTTTCCCGGTGCCATCCAGATTCAGCTCGATGGTCACATTCGTCTCCGCGGTCTTCCTGACGATCTTTGCCTTCCTCTTGGCCATCTCTTCGATCCTTTCAGATAACTTTGTTCAGGGAATATTCGATGATGCCCTCGGCGCCGGCCTCCTGAAGGAGGGGAATGAGCTCCCGTACGATGCTGCGGTCCACGACCGTCTCGATGGCATACCACTCCTCGTTGAAGAGGCCCGATATCGTGGGTGCCTTCAGGGAGGGCAAAAGGAGAACAACCCTGCCCAGGTTCTCCTTTGAAACGTTCATCTTGAGAACGACCTTCCCCATCGCCTGGAGGGAGCCTACGAGAAGGATCCTGATCTGCTCGATCTTTCTTTTTTTCCACGGATCGGCCCAGGCGTCCTTGTTGGCGATGAGCTGGGTGTTCGTCTTCATCAGTTCATGCACGATCCGAAGTTTATTCGCCCGGATAGTGCTTCCCGTTTCCGTCACCTCCACGATGGCATCGACGAGGCCTTCGACGACCTTGGCCTCCGTCGCCCCCCAGGAAAATTCCACCTGGACATTGATCTTCCGCTCGGCGAAATATTTCTTCGTAAAGTTCACAAGTTCTGTCGAGATCTTTTTTCCCTGGAGGTCTTCGATTTTTTGAATGGGGGAATCTTCCCGCACGACCAGGACCCACCGGGCCTGCTTGGCCAGGACCTTGGAATAAACGAGGTCCTGAACCACCACGATGTCTGACCCGTTTTCGAGGATCCAGTCCCGGCCCGTAAGCCCCAGATCCAGTGTCCCCGACTCGACGTATCTGGACATCTCCTGGGCGCGCACGAGGGTGCATGAGAGTTCCTCGTCATCGACATCCGGGAAATAACTTCGATCATCATAGGTGATCCGCCACCCGGCTTTCTTGAAAAGGTCCACGGTGTAAGCTTCGAGGCTCCCCTTCGGTATGCCCAACCTCAACTGCTTCATTTGTAGATGTCCTCCGGCTTTTTCACTTGCTTTGACACGCGGCTTCCCCGAGCTGCTCGACGATGAAGAGCACCGTATCATCATCGCAGTCGATGCGAATTTCCTTGATGAGCTGGAAATGACCTGACGTCTCCCCCTTCACCCACAGCGTATTCCTGGAGCGGCTCCAGTAGGTTGCCTTTCCCGTCTCGAGCGTCTTTCTCCAGGCCTCCCGGTTCATGTAGGC
This sequence comes from Deltaproteobacteria bacterium, assembly GCA_026388445.1. Classification (GTDB taxonomy): domain Bacteria; phylum Desulfobacterota; class Syntrophia; order Syntrophales; family UBA2192; genus JAPLJU01. Next base: position 12,232 of record JAPLJU010000065.1, on the reverse strand, counting down.
CAGCATCAGAACTTCATGGGTCTTGAAGTCCTGGACGATGACGGGGACAAGGCCTCCGCTTTTTTTGAAATCAGGCTCCACCATGAGTTGGTTTCGAATCTCCCCCGGCTGGGAATAAAATACTTTCCACTCGAGTGAAAAGGTCCTGCGGGCGACTTTGTCATCCCGAACCCGATGTCATCGACCCGCAGTAACTCTTGATATTATTTCAAGAATTTTCATTTATCAAGGATTATTTTCCTCGAATTTCATCTTGCCACCCCCCTCTTTTTGTGTTACTTACAGGGCGAATTATTTTCCAACTGACTTATGCTCTATAAGGAGGTAACACGTATGTCCGTTTTGATTGGCGGCGGTGTGGCGGTCCTTTTCGGGCTGATCGGTCTCATCATCTGGTGGCGGGACTTCTTCGTTCTGCTCAAGGGCGGGATCCCGATTATGCTCCTTCTGGGTGGAGCGCTGGCTGTTTATGTGGGCATCGACGAACTGAGGGAAAAGGTCCGCGAAAGTCAGGAAAGGGAAAAAGAGGAGCTGGACAAGGCCCGAACCGAGCTGGAAAAGGCAAAGGCTGAAGCGGATAAATACCGCGAAGAGCTTGAAAAGATGAAAGGTCCCCAGGGATAAACGCAATTTCGCCGGCGACGCCAGGACGTCGTGGGTCACTTCAGCACCCTAAAATAAACTTGACAGGACAGGGAAAATCAAATAATCAGCATACCCTGTTTATGACAACATACGAGGATGACTCAAAGACCGTGAAAGAGAACTGTTTCATAACATTAGAAATCCGTACCCTCCTTAAGACCTACATGTATTGATGCCTGCTGTCCATCCCCCAGGTGGGCAAGCAGGCTTCCCCGAAAATCCGCATCGTTTCGTCCCTTTTTTCACCGCGACAAAGAGAAAGAGAATAACCGTGACATGAGTTAAATTCATGCATCGCCCAATAATGAAATAAAAACTGAACAACCTTAAAAACAAGGAGGAAACATGAAAAGCTCGAGATTCATAACCATGATGACGGCCCTTGCTGCGGTGATCTTTATATTCACCGGCATCGGTCACGCTGCGAATGATATCAAGTTGACTTACAGCATCTTCTTCCCGCCCTCGCACGTCCAGGCCAAGGCCGGAGAATCCTGGGCCAAGGAAATCGAAAAGCGAACGAACGGGCAGGTGAAAATCACGGTCTTCCCCGGCGGGACGCTCACGCCGGCGGACCAGTGTTACGATGGCGTCGTGAAGGGGATTTCCGACATCGGCATGTCCGCCTTCGCATACACCAGGGGCCGCTTCCCCGTTATGGAGGCACTGGATCTTCCCCTGGGATTCCCGAGCGGTCGTGTGGCCACACGGGTGGCGAATGAATTTTTCAAAGTTATGAAGCCCAAGGCCCTGGAAGACGTCAAGATCCTGTACCTCCATGCCCATGGACCGGGGCTTCTCCATACCAAGAAGCCCGTTAAAACCTTGGAGGACCTGAGAGGGATGAAGATCCGCTCGACGGGCTTCAGCGCTAAGGTCGTTGAGGCCCTAGGGGCCGTCCCGGTTGCCATGCCCCAGGGAGAAACCTATGAATCCCTTCAGAAAGGAGTGGTCGATGGCACCTTCGGACCCATCGAAGTCCTCAAGGGTTGGAAGCAGGCCGAAGTGGTCAAATCCACGACGGAGTGCTACGAGGTAGGGTATACGACCGTCTTTTTCGTTGCCATGAACCTGAAGAAGTGGAACGCGCTGCCGAAGGATATAAAGAAGATCTTTGGGGAGGTCAGCAGCGGATGGATCGACGTCCACGGCAAGGCCTGGGACACCTCCGACGCCGACGGGCGAGCTTTTACGCTCAGCCTCGGCAATCAGATCATCAAACTTTCCTCCACCGAAAGCGCCCGATGGAAGAAGGCCGTGACGCCGACCATCGACGAATACATCAAGAACACAGACGCTAAAGGCCTGCCCGGAAAACAGGCCGTGAAGGAAGCCCAGACTATCCTGGCAAAGCAGCGGAAGAAAGTGAAATAACGTTTGGAATTGATCGAAAGCCCATCGGGCCCTTCCGTCATGAAAAAGTGACGGAAAGAGGTGAGTTGCGCCTGTAAGGTATTCTTCTCATGCGATATCTGGAACAATGGATTGAATGGATTTCCGTGCGGCTCAACTGGATCTCTGCCGCGGCTATCGTCATCATCATGCTCCTCACGTGTGCTGATGTCGTTCTTCGCTTTTTCGGCCGGCCCATCCCGGGAACCTACGAAATGGTGGGCCTTTTCGGATCAGTCATCGTGTCCCTGTCACTGGCCTACACATCGGTGGAGAAGGGTCACATCGCCGTTGAGATTCTCATGGAACGCATGCCGGAGAAGATTCAGGCGATTGCCGATTCGGCCGGCAACCTCCTGGGTGCTTTTCTCTTCGGCACCATTACCTGGCAGAGCTTTCTCTACGCCGCAGAGCTCAAGCGAACCGGGGAGGTTTCCCTGACCCTCGGCATGCCTACCTATCCCTTCGCCTACGGCATCATGGTGGGCTGCGGGGCCCTCTGTCTGGTGTTGATCGCGAACACTTTTCGATCTCGGACAAGGACGCAGTCCCGATGACTCCGACTACAGCAGGCATTCTGGGTTTTTTTGTTCTCATCGCCCTCATGTTTCTTCGGATCCCGGTGGGATTCGTGATGGCTGTAGTGGGCCTCTTCGGATTTGGATACCTCGTTTCATGGGAGGCCGCCCAGAATCTCATCGCCCGTGATTTCTTTTCCATCTTCAATTCCTACAACCTGACGGTGATACCTCTTTTTGTCCTCATGGGACAGCTGGCCCATCACGCCGGCATCAGCGGAAGACTCTTCAACGCCGCTCATAAATTCATGGGACATCTGCGCGGGGGTCTGGCCATCGCAACGATCGGTGCCTGCGCCGCTTTCTCCGCTATCTGCGGCTCCACCAGTGCAACGGCCGCGACCATGGCCTCCGTGGCCCTGCCAGAGATGAAAAAATACAACTATGATCCCGCCCTCGCCACAGGTGTTGTCGCCGCCGGGGGAAGTCTCGGCATTCTCATCGTCTCCTCTTTATCGCGACCATTCTCATCTGGACGTGGCTTCGGCCGGAGCTCGTCACCCCGTCTCCAAAATCGACCTGGAAGGAAAAGCTGGCCTCTCTCGCCGGGGTCATCGAAACCTTCATCCTCTTCCTGTCGGTCATGGGAGGTCTATTCGTCGGCTTTTTCACGCCCACGGAGGCGGCTGCTGTCGGTGCCGCCGGGACCCTCATCATTGCCCTTGCCGGCCGCAACCTCTCCTGGAAGGGCTTCCTGCAATCCCTTTACGAGACGACGAGGGTCACTTGCATGATTCTTGTCATTGTCGCAGGTGCCACGGTCTTCGGGCACTTCCTCGCCGTCACGAGGATCCCTTTTGACATCGGCGGCTGGGTATCGACCCTCCCCCTGTCATCTCCCATGATCATCGGCCTGATCATTTTTATCTATCTCATTATGGGATGCCTGATGGATTCTCTTGCGATGATCATGCTCACCATCCCCATTTTCTACCCCGTCGTCACGAGTCTCGGTTATGACCCCATATGGTTCGGTGTCATCATCGTTCTCGTTACAGAGATGGGGGTCATTACACCTCCCGTTGGGATAAACGTCTACGTTGTGGCCGGTGTGGCCCGGGACGTCCCGCTCCACATCATATTTAAGGGGGCTTTGCACTTACTGATTGCACAACTGGTCACCGCGCTTCTTCTGATTTTTTTCCCCCAGATCGCCCTCTTCCTGCCAGGACTTATGGGCTGAAGCGGGAACGGCACACAGCGGTTGACTTAAGATTTAGAATTATTTAACATAAATAAAACTGAGTATTCAGAGTCCGGAAAGAAACACCTTTCCGGAAGTTTTTTAATGATGGTCGGGCCGCCATTAGTCGTCACGGCAGGTTGCGGCCTTTTCTTTCCCAGTCTCATGTCTTCAAGGGATGGAATATGTTTTTTTTGCACGATATTCTTGTCATCATCGGTCTTTCCACCGTCGTGCTCTATCTCTGTCACAGGCTCCAGGTGCCCGTCATCGTCGGGTTTCTCGTGACGGGTCTACTCACGGGTCCCTATGGTTTTCGCCTGGTGGGGGACATCGAGGCGGTCACAGCGCTCTCCGAGATCGGCGTCATCGCCCTGCTCTTCACTATCGGCCTGGAATTCTCGTTTAAGAATCTCTTTGAGATCCGGCGAACGGCGCTCATCGGCGGGACTCTTCAGATGACACTCACGCTCGCGGCGGCGGCAGGGGTGGCCCATGTTTTCGGTCAGCCCTGGCGTGTAGCCATCTTCATCGGGTTTCTCACGGCCCTGAGCAGCACCGCCATTGTCATGAAGCTCCTTCAGGACCGGGCGGAAGTCGAAACGCCGCAGGGAGTGAATGCCTTGGGCATCCTGATCTTTCAGGACCTCATCGTGGTCCCCATGATGATCCTCCTGCCCTTCCTGGGCGGGGCGGCCCAGGTAACGCAGGAAAACATCCTGCTCCTTCTGGCCAAGTCCGCCGGAGTCGTCCTTTTCACGGTTGTTGCCACCCGTTGGGTCGTTCCGTGGGTCCTCCTCAAGGTCACCCAGACCCAGAGCCGCGAACTCTTCCTGCTTACGATGGTTTTCATCTGTCTGGCCGTGGCGTCGCTGACCTATGCGGCCGGTCTTTCTCTGGCCCTGGGCGCCTTCCTGGCCGGTCTCGTCATCTCCGATGAATACAGTCATCAGGCGATGGGCAACATCCTCCCCTTCCGCGATATCTTCGCGAGTTTTTTCTTCGTCTCCGTGGGCATGCTTCTCGATCTGGGGTTTCTTGCCAGGCATCCCGCCTACATACTGACCATCGCCGGGGGAATTGTCCTCATCAAGGCCTTCGTGGCCACGGGGTCCTCCCTGGTCGTCGGGCTTCCGCTGCGGGCCGCCGCCCTTGTGGGGCTTGCGATCTGCCAAATCGGCGAGTTTTCCTTCATCCTTGCCCAAACGGGAAAAAGTCAGGGGCTTCTCTCGGGCGATCTCTATCAGGAATTCCTGGCTCTCTCGGTGCTCACCATGATGGCGACCCCCTTTCTCTTCCACTTCTCGCCGCGCATCGCCGAAGCCCTGACCCGCCTTCCGCTGCCCCGACGATGGAAACGGGGGACCTCGCACGTCCATGGCGCAAAGCGGTTCCATGAGAAGGACCATCTCGTCATTATCGGGTTCGGCATGACGGGGAGAAATATCGCCAAGGCGGCCCGGGAAACAAAGATCCCCTACGCCGTTCTCGATATGAACCCCGACCGGGTCCGTGACGAAAGGGAAAAAGGCGAGCCCATCTTCTACGGCGACGCCACCCATGAGGCCGTCCTCAATCATGTGAACATCCACCAGGCCCGGACGCTGGTCATCGTGATCAACGACGCCGCGGCCTCCCGGAGGATCACCGCCATCGCCCGTCACCTCAACCGCAGGCTGCACATCATCGTCCGAACCCGGTTTCTCGAAGAGATCAAGCCGCTCATGGACCTCGGCGCCAATGAGGTCGTCCCTGAGGAATTCGAAGCCTCCGTGGAGATCTTCAGCCGGATTCTCTCACGGTACCTTCTACCGGAGGATGAGATCCACCGCTTCGTGGAGGAGATCCGGTCGGACGGTTACGCCATGTTCCGGAATCCCTCGAAGCACGCCACATCGTGCCCGAATATCGGGGACTGCATGCCCGACATGGACCTGCGCTCGCTTCGCGTCCACGGGACCTCCCCCCTGGCCGGGAAGACGATCGCCGAGGCAAACCTGGGAAACAAATATAGGGTCACGGTCCTCGCGGTGAGGCGCGACGCCGAGATCTTTTCCATCCCCCCGGCAGAGCTTGATCTTCAGCCGGAGGATATCCTCTTCATCGTCGGTCCGCCCGAGAAGATGATGGAACTCGAGAAGGTTCTCCGGGGAAAACGAAAATAACGGGAACGCCACCCATGGGGACAACATCGACGTCTTATTCCCCGACACGAAGACCCGTTTTCTGCCGAACGAGCTGGTCTTCACCGTGGCCCGACCAATGAGATAGAGGCATCGGCAAGCGCACGGGTCTTGTGGCGGAGACGCCTGTGTGCTAAATTGACGCGGAAAAAATCTTGCGGCGAGCGCCCCTATGTCTTTTACCCGGCGATTGAAACATGCCCTGTTCTCCTTTGGGATCCTGTTTATGATGGTCCATCTGTCAGGATGTGCACACCCCCCGCCCGATAGAACAGAAAAAAGAGAAACCCGCCGGATGCTCGTCACGGCCTATGACGCCGGGCAGAAATCAACGGGCTGGAAATACAAGTACGGCTGCTGTCTCTTCCCCCCGGTCTACGCATACGGCCCCAACGAGGGGAAACCCAAGCAGGTCGGGATCACCTCGAGCGGCGTGAAGGCCAAGAAGGGGACCATCGCGGCGGATCTCAAGCGTTACCCCTACGGGACGAGGATGTATGTCCCCGGTTACGGGTGGGGGGAAGTCCAGGATACCGGAACCGTTTTGAAGGGGGACCATATCGATGTCTTTTTCCCCGACAACGATGATGCCATGGCCTGGGGAAGAAAATACCTCGATGTGACCGTAATTAAATAATAGCACCTCGCCACGCCTCTTTTTTCATACTTTTGTCGTACCCAAATCATACCTTCTTCGTATTCACTCCTGCCTCTGCTATCCGATAGCTAAGATAAATCGAGGGAAGACTGCGCGGGACGGCTCATGGATGAATTGATCAAGGTCAGATATCGCAACAACCGGGAAGGTCTCGTCGACGATGTGACGCTCAACGAACTCATCGTCTCAAAGAAAATCAAGCAGTTCTACCGCCCGTCGGAGAAGCGATGGGTCAACATAGAAACCGACCCCGTCCGCAGGGCGCCCCGCTTTTACAATGGCTCGGACAGGCGGCGGCAGCGAAGCGGTGTCCTCGGCGAAACATACAGAGAAATTTTGTCCAGATACCTCAAAGGGAACGATCCGAAGAGACTGACGGCGCAGGAATGGTTTGAAAAAGGTTTTGCCCTTCTGTTTAACTATGGACATTATGAAGAAGCCACACGGGCCTTTGCGTGCGCTATTCGGCTGGATCCCCTGAACGCAAGGGCCTACCTGGATCGTGGCATGGCTTACGAAAGAATGGGCAACGTCGAGCAAGCCCTCGCGGATTACGACAGGGCGATCGAGCTTCTGCCTGAAGATGCGAAAGCCTACTATATCCGGGGCCTCACCTTCCAGCGGCTGGGCAAATACCCGGAAGCGAAACAGGATCTGACCGACGCCGCCGAACTCGGTTACAGGCAGGCCCGGGATATTCTGAGATCAGACGACCCCTCCCGTCCGCGGCGCTGAAAGACACTGAAAATTCCCGCGGGCGACGATCAGCCGACCTTCTCCCCCTTTTTCCAGATCATGGCCAGAAGAAGGAGAACCGCTCCCGTCGAAATGGCAGAGTCGGCCACGTTGTATGCGGGCCAGTGATGTGAGCCGACGTAGAAATCGAGGAAGTCGATGACTTCACCGAACCGGATCCGGTCGATGAGGTTTCCGATGGCCCCGCCGAAAATCAGGGACAGGGCAAGATTCAGCAGTACATCCCTTCCCCTGTTCATCCGGATATAATAGAGGATCAGGAGCATCGCCGCCGACGTGACGGCGATGAGAAAAACCGTGCGGAAGATCTCCGGTGATTTCGCAAAAATCCCGAAAGCGGCTCCCGGGTTTCGGACATAGGTGATATTGAAAAGTCCCTGGATAACCGGGAAGGAGTCCCCGAGGGACATGTTCGAGTCGATCAGGTGCTTGGTGGCCTGGTCCAGCAGGATGATCGCGGCGGCTGTGATAAAAAAAATCACGTCATTTTTTTTCATTTTCGGATACTCGAAGAAGAACCCCCACTGCCTTCCCTTTTGAAGTGGAGAACCGGGGGGTCTGCCTTTACCCTTTACCCTTTACCCTTTACCCTTTACCCTTTACCCTTTACCCTTTAACATTAGCCCAGGTTATCGAAACACCGATCGCAGATCGTTGGATGGTCCTTCCTCTTGCCCACCGTCTCACTGGCCACCCAGCATCTCTCGCACTTCTTGCCCCCGCCCTTCGAGACGGAAACCTTGAGGCCCTTGAACTCCTCGCTGTCGTAACCCTCCTTGATCATGCCCTCCGGCACAACGGAAAACTCGGAGACGATGAGCAAAATCCGCATGTCTTCGCGGTACTTCTCCAGAAGCTGGCGGATTTTCTCCGGCGCCGAAACGGAAACAGCGGCATCGAGGGAATGCCCGATGACCTTTTTCTTTCTCGCCATCTCCAGGGCCTTCGAGATCTCAGCCCGGATGCCGATCAGCGTTCCCCAGGTATCTCCAAGGGCGTCGTTGCGGTAGGTGCTGTTGACCTCCGGGAACTGCGTCAGGTGAACGCTCTCTGCTTTCCCTTCGTAGGCCGGCAGACTGGCCCACACCTCTTCGGCCGTGAAGGTCAGAATGGGCGCCAAGAGCCTCGCCATGGTGTCGAGGATAAGATACATGGCACTCTGTGCCGAGCGACGCTGCCTCGATGAGGCCTTCGCAGTGTAAAGCCGGTCTTTGGAGACATCGAGATAAAGGGCGCTCAGATCAACGGTGCAGAAATTGTAGAGCGTGTAGTAGACCACGTGGAACTGGTAGTTTTCGTAGGCTTTGCGTGTGCGCTCGATCACGAGCTGAAGCCTCTGGAGGATCCATTGGTCGAGCTCCTCCATCTCGTTATACGGCACCCCGTCCTTCTTGACGTTGAAATCGTAGAGGTTCCCGAGGATGTAGCGGCTTGTGTTCCGGATCCTGCGGTAGGCCTCCACGAGTCGCTGCAGGATCTCATCGGAAATCCGGATGTCCATCGTGTAATCCTCAGCGGCGACCCAGAGACGCAGAATCTCCGCGCCGTATTTGTCGATGATCTCCTGCGGGTCGATGACGTTACCGACGGACTTGGACATCTTCTTCCCCTCGCCGTCGACGACGAACCCGTGGGTGAGGACCTCCTTGTAGGGTGCCCTGTCGCGGGTCCCCACGCACTCGAGGAGCGACGAGTGGAACCATCCCCGGTGCTGGTCGCTTCCCTCGAGGTACATGTCGCAGGGAGAACGCAGGTAATCTCTCGTCTCCAGGACGGCGGCATGGCTCACGCCGGAGTCGAACCACACATCGAGAATGTTGGTCTCCTTCCTGAACTCCTTCCCCTTGCAGGCGGCACAGGTGAACGTGCCGGGCAGCAGATCCTTTGGTTCCCGGTCGAACCACACATCGGCGCCGTATTTCCGGACCAGTGCGACCACGTGATCCAGGGTTTCCTTTGTTGCCAGGACCTCGTTGCAGTCTTTGCAGTAGAAGATGGTGATCGGAACCCCCCAGAGGCGCTGGCGGGAGATACACCAGTCGGGCCGGTTTTCAATCATGCCGTAGATCCGGTCCCGGCCCCAGGCGGGAATCCACTGGACCTGGTCGATGGCGCGCAGGGCTCGCTCTCTCAGCTTGTTTTTCTCCATGGAGATGAACCACTGCTCCGTGGAGCGGAAGATGATGGGTTCTTTGCAGCGCCAGCAGTGGGGGTATGAGTGCTCCACGTCCCCGACCTGGAGCAGGGCCCCCACCTCCTTGAGCTTTGCGTTGACGGCGTCGTTGGCGTCGAAGACAAACTGGCCGGCAAAGAACTCCACGTCCTTCGTGAACTTGCCGTCCTCGTCCACGGGCGCGTAATTGTCAAGGCCGTATTCCATTCCGATTTCATAGTCTTCCTGTCCGTGACCCGGCGCGATGTGGACAAGGCCCGTACCGGCATCCAGCGTGACAAAGGGGGCCAGGATGAGGACGCTTTCACGGTTGATGAAGGGGTGTCTCGTCTTGAGTCCCTCGACGACGGCACCGGGGAACTCGTCGATGATCTGGTATTCCTTGTAGCCGAAGATGCCCATGCAGTAGTCCACGAGGTCCTTCGCGAGGATCAGGACCTCCTCTTTGACCTTGACGGCGGCATAGACGAATTCCTTGTGAAAGGCGATCGCCAGATTGGCCGGGATCGTCCAGGGCGTCGTGGTCCAGATGATCACGTACACCTTCTCTCCCTTGAGCTTGGGCCGGACTTTCGAAATGTCGGAGACCATGGGGAACTTGACGTAGATGGCCGGGGTGGTGTGGTCCCCGTATTCGACTTCGGCCTCGGCCAGCGCAGTCTTGCAGGTGGCGCACCAGTAGACCGGTTTTTTCCCCTTGTAGACGTCGCCCCCGAGCATGAGTTTCGCGAACTCGGCGACGGTCAGGGCCTCGTACTCGTAACTCATGGTGAGATAGGGGTTTTCCCATTCCCCGAAGACCCCGAGCCTTTTGAACTGGTTCCTCTGGATGTCCACGTACCGCTCGGCGTACTTCCGGCAGTACCGTCTCTTTTCGCTGTGGGAGAGCTCGGCCGTCTTTTCCCCCAGTTCCTTGTCCACCTGATGCTCGATGGGCAGCCCGTGGCAGTCCCAGCCGGGAACAAAGATGCTGTCGAAACCGTTCATATTCTTCGACTTGATGACGAGGTCCTTGATAATCTTGTTGAGCGCCGTGCCGAGATGGATGTCGCCGTTGGCGTAGGGAGGACCGTCATGAAGGATGTAGGTGGTCCGACCCCTGGAAACGTCCCGGATCCTCTTATAGATATTGATGGCCTCCCAGTGTTTGAGCAGCTCGGGCTCCTTCTTGGAGAGGTTGGCCTTCATGGGGAAATCGGTCTTTGGCAGGTTGAGGGTATCCTTGTAAGTCATGGCAGTGTCCTCCGGACCCAAAATAGGCATCAGACATTAGGCGTCAGGCATTAGGGAATAAAGTATCCTTTTTTATCATGAAGCCTTACGCCTAAAGTCTGCGCGGCGCCTGAATTCTGTAGCAATTATCACAATAAAGGGCCTCTTTCAAGAGCGTTTCGGACGTGCGGATGAAATAAAAAAGCCCCCGGGGAATCATCCGGGGGCTTTTCTCTATCGTGCCTATTATGAAAGGCGCGCGCCTTACATATCCATTCCACCATATCCGCCCGGAGGCATCGAAGGCATCGACGGCCCTTCCCTCTTCGGTTTCTCCGCGACCATGCACTGCGTGGTCAGCATGAGCGCGGCAACACTCGCGGCATTCTGGAGGGCGAACCTCGTCACTTTCGTGGGATCGATGACGCCCGCCTTGACCAGATCCTCGTACTCATCAGTCGCCGCGTTGAACCCGAAGGCGCCTTTCTTCTCTTTGACCTTCTCGACGACGATGGAGCCTTCCTGGCCGGCGTTCTGTGCGATCATCTTGAGAGGCTCTTCCAGGGCCTTCTTCACGATGGCCACACCCACCTGCTGGTCGCCTTCCAGTGAGAGCTTGTCGAGAGCAGGCAGGCTTCGGATGTATGCGACACCGCCGCCGGGGACGACACCCTCTTCAACGGCTGCGCGGGTGGCGTTCAGGGCGTCCTCCACCCTGGCCTTTTTCTCCTTCATCTCCGTTTCCGTCGCCGCACCGACCCTGATCAGGGCGACGCCGCCGACGAGCTTTGCCAGCCTTTCCTGGAGCTTTTCCCGATCATAGTCGGAGGTGGTCTCCTCAATCTGGGCGCGGATCTGCTTCACGCGGCCTTCGAGGTCCTCCCTGGAGCCGGCACCGTCGATGATGGTGGTGTTGTCCTTGTCGATGGTGACCTTCTTCGCCCGGCCGAGGTCCTCGAGTTTCGTGTTCTCGAGCCTGGCACCGGTCTCTTCCGCGATGAGCTTTCCACCGGTGAGAGTCGCGATGTCCTCAAGCATGGCCTTGCGCCTGTCACCGAAACCGGGGGCTTTCACGGCAACCACCTGGAGTGTTCCCCTGATCTTGTTGACCACGAGCGTTGCCAGGGCTTCGCCCTCCACATCCTCGGTGATGATGACGAGGGGTTTGCCCATCTTGGCGATCTGCTCGAGGATCGGCAGGAGATCCTTCATGCCGCTGATCTTCTTGTCGTGAATGAGGAAGTAGGGATCCTCGTAGGTGGTTTCCATTTTCTCGGGGTTGGTGACGAAATAGGGAGAGATGTATCCGCGATCGAACTGCATGCCCTCCACGATCTCGAGTTCCGTCTCCAGGCCCTTGGCTTCCTCGACGGTGATGACGCCTTCCTTGCCAACCTTGCCCATGGCCTCGGCAATGATGTTGCCGATGGACTCGTCGTTGTTGCTGGAGAT
>JAPLJU010000268.1 GCA_026388445.1 Deltaproteobacteria bacterium | reverse complement strand
TCCCTCTCCCCGGCCTTTGCTTCAGGAGCCTTCGCTGCTTCCTCGTGAACGGCGCTGGTCCCCTCCCCGTGAGTTCGCACTCTGCCTTTTTCTTCCACCCGATCGCTCCCCTCAACCGGCTGGGGTAGAGGCGTTTTGACGGGTTCCGCCCCCTTTATCGCCGGGGTGCAGGCCGCTGCAAGAATGAGGATCAGAAGGCAAAGAAGATTTCGGCTTACATTTCTCATCATCGCTCAATCCCTTGTTATGGGAACTTATCTAATCCTTTCAAAAGAGACAAGAAAAACATTTTTTCACCAAACCGCTTGACATCACGAGATGATCCGATATATCGTCCCCCCCTTGAAACAGCCGGGGCTGATGGTTATCTTTTAAATAAAGTTTTTCGCCCCGCTTCCGATGACCTTCTTGCGAAAACAGGGAAACCCACCGGGCCGCGACAATCATGACGGATCGTGATCTTCGATACTGGCTGGCCTTGAAATTCACGGAAGGCGTGGGGAACATCGGAATCAGGAATCTCCTTTCGGCCTTTGGCACGGCGGCGGCCGTTTTCCGCGCCGCGCGGGAGGATCTGAAGAGGGTACAGGGAATCAACGATCGAGCGGCAAGAAACATCCTGGCCTTCAGGGACTGGCGCCGCATCGAGCGGGAGATGGATCTGGCCTCAAGAAGCAACGTTTCCATCATCATGGCGAAAGACGTCCTCTTCCCGAGATACCTTCTGAATATCTACGATCATCCGGCCGTGCTCTACGTTCGGGGCACGTTGCGGAAGGACGATGTCAACGTTGCCGTCGTCGGCTCGAGGAAGGCCAGCACATACGGAAAGTACACGACGGAGCGTCTGAGCCGCGAGCTGGCCCTCCAGGGGATCACGGTGGTTAGCGGACTCGCACGCGGGATCGATTCTGCCGCCCACCGGGGCGCCCTAATGGCAAAGGGCCGGACCATCGCGGTACTCGGCTCAGGGATTGACGTGATTTACCCGCCGGAGCATCGTGAGCTTTACGAGCGGATTTCCGAGCTTGGTGCCGTCATTTCCGAGTTTCCCTTTGAAACGCCGCCGAATGCACCGAATTTCCCCGTCAGGAACAGGATCATCAGCGGCATGTCGCTCGGTGTGGTCGTCGTGGAGGCCAGTGACAAAAGCGGGTCGCTGATCACCGCGCGTCTGGCCCTGGAACAGGGAAGAGAGGTCTTCGCCGTTCCGGGGAGCATCGATGCGTCAGGTTCTCGGGGCACGCACAAGCTGATCCGGGAGGGGGCAAAGCTCATCGAGTGCGTCAACGACATCCTCGAGGAGATCATCCCCCAGATCGACGAGGCCGGCCAGAAAAGGCTGGCGAAAGAAGGGGCTCGATCGGCCCGCCGGGAGAAAGGCGAAACGCGGGGGGTACCGGAAGCGGCCCTCAGTGATGAAGGTCAGATGAAGATTCTGAAGATGCTCTCGACGAAACCCCTGGACCCGGACAGCATCATCGCCGCGACGGGGCTCAGGCCGCAGGATGTCATGAGAACGCTCCTGACCCTGGAGTTGATGGGCTTTGTCGAGCAGCTCCCGGGGAAACGTTTCATCAGAAAGGACCAGGATGTCTAACGCACTTATCATCGTCGAATCCCCGACGAAGGTCAAAACCATCAAGAAATACTTCGGCTCCGACTACGACGTCCGCGCATCCGTCGGTCACGTCAAGGACTTGCCCAAAAGCAAACTCGGCATAGACATCGAAAACGATTTCCAGCCCACCTACAAGGTGATCGATGCCAAGAAAAAGGTGATCGCCGAGCTGAAGAAGGCCGCGGAAAAAGCAACGGTCATCTACCTGGCGCCTGACCCGGATCGGGAGGGCGAGGCCATCGCCTGGCACATCGCGGAAGAAATCGACGGTAAAAACAAGAAGCTCTACCGTGTGCTCTTCAACGACCTGACCCGGAACACGATGATTCAGGCGATCGAGAAGCCCGAAAAACTGAATGCGAACAAGTACGAAGCCCAGCAGACCCGGCGCATCCTGGAC
>JAPLJU010000074.1 GCA_026388445.1 Deltaproteobacteria bacterium | reverse complement strand
AACTCTATAATGAATACCGCACGGCCGTTCAAAATTCAACCATGGACGGCCCCTTAACCTCTGTAGGATGATCGGACATCCCGAATCCCCACCCACAGAATGACCAGAGAGAAAAGGATTCTCAGTTCCCTCTCGGGGACAAGGTGCGCTATCGCCCCCCCGAGGTAGGTTCCCACGAGGACGCCCGCGACCAGAAAGAGAAGAACATCTTTTCTCACATTACCCAGCTTCCGGTGCGTCCAGGATCCCACCACCGCCGGTGGGACCATGGCGGCAAGAGAGGTCCCCTGGGCCATGTACTGGTTCATACCCATGAGCAGGACCAGGACCGGGGTCATGATCCCGCCTCCCCCCACGCCCATGAGCCCGGCGAGAAAGCCGACGATGACGCCCGAAATCAGGAGGATTGTCATCCCGGCCCATCCGGTAACCGAAAAAGCGGCGACGACCGGGAGATAGGGCTTCGCGAGCATCAGGACAGACATGGCGATCAGAAAAAAACCGAAGGTTCTCCTGAGCATCTTCTCGCTGAGTCGTCTCGTGTACTGGGCCCCAAGGGCAGACATGAAACCCGCGGTGATAGCCAGGACCGCGGCAGCGGAGTGGTTGACGGAGCCGTGCATGGCGTATGTCACGGCACCGACCAGGCCGGTGAAGACCACAGCGAAAAGGCTTGTCCCGTGGGCCTGGTGCTGGCCCATCCTGAGAAAGACCACCATGAGGGGAATCATGACCATCCCACCGCCGATACCGACCAATCCGCCCAGAAAACCCGCGTTGAGTCCGATCAGAAATCCCACGATGTCGATTGCGCCAAGATTCAACGATCTCCCCCGATGAATCCCCTGAATCCATGAACCGGGATCTCATTTCCCCTTGTAATTTTCCGGACGCCAATCTATTAAACACTTGGATTTGAAGATACGGTTTTACGATCGATAAAGCGAGTATAAAAAAATGGACTGGCTGTTCTTCTCGCTTCTGTCTGCCGTGAGTCTCGCCACGGCAGACGCCGTCACGAAGAGATATTTCAGCGATGCTTCGGCCTACGAGATGGGGCTGGTGAGGCTCTTGAGCGCCCTGCCCTGGCTTGTCCTGTCCCTCCTTTTCATCCCATGGGTCAAACCCGACAGGGTTTTCTTCCTCTGCATCCTTGTCGGGCTGCCGCTGGAAGCGACGGCCTTCTTCTGTTACATGAAGGCCATCAAGTCATCGCCTCTCTCCCTTACACTTCCGTTTCTGGCCTTCACACCGGGTTTCATTATCCTCACGGGATGGCTGGTCCTCGGCGAGAAGATCACAACGGGTGGACTCTGGGGTATCGCCCTCATCGTCATCGGTTCCTACGTGCTCAACCTGTCAAAGGTGAATTCTGGCTTTCTCGATCCCTTCAGGGCCATCCTCAGGGAACCCGGCTCGAGGCTCATGCTTCTTGTGTCCTTCATCTACGCCTTCACGTCCGTGATCGGGAAGCTCGCCGTCCTGCACTCGAACCCCTATGTCTTCGGTGCCCTCTACAACATCGCGCTGACTACGTTGATGGTAGCCCTGATCCCTTTCTCCCGGGAGGCGGATCCGGTGAAGGGCTTCATGAAAAAGCCCCTGGCCGGAGTCATCCTGGGTGCCACGGTGTCGCTCTCCGTCTTCAGCCACTTCATCGCCATCTCCAAGATTGAGGCCGCTTACATGATATCGGTCAAGCGCACGAGCCTCCTTTTCGGCGTGCTTTATGGCGCGTGGCTGTTCCGGGAGGAGAAGATCACCGAGCGTCTCACCGGTGCCGTCATCATGCTGCTCGGCGTCTTCCTGATCAGCCTGTACGCTTGATCTCTGCGGCAGGATAACCCTGACAAAAAAAAGGGGCCGCGCCGCGGCCCCTGCATCCAATGTCTTATCTCGGATCTGAAACCTTCAAGTCAAAACTCAAAATTGGCCGCCTTGATGGCGCCCCCGACAAGGAATCATTTAATCATGGTTCGCCCCCCTGACGAGATAGGCATCCCGGTCATAACTCAAAACTGGACGTGCCACCGTTAATAGAGATATTCTGAATAGGCGCGTCCTTTATTCTTTATCGAAGAGCTTCAGATACTCGCCGTAGCCCTCCTTCTCCAGATCCTCTTTCGGGATGAACCGCAGTGCCGCCGAGTTCATGCAGTAGCGCTGCCCCGTCGGTGCGGGCCCGTCGGGAAAAACGTGGCCCAGGTGTGATTCACCGTGCCTGCTTCTCACCTCCGTCCTGACCGTAAAGAGCTTCCGGTCCTCTCTCTTCGTGACGTTGTCCGGCTCCAGAGGTTTCGTAAAGCTCGGCCAGCCGGTTCCGGAGTCGTACTTGTCAAGCGAGCTGAAGAGAGGCTCGCCGGACACGATGTCAACGTAGATCCCCTCCCGCTTGTTGTCGTGGTATTCATTTCGAAAGGGCGGCTCCGTGCCTTCGTGCTGTGTCACCTCGTACTGAAGCGGTGTGAGCTTCTTTTTCAGGGTGGCGTCATCGGGCTTGGAGTAGGTCTTTTTCCCCCCGGGATTGCTGCCGGGGTTCGAGCCCGTCTTCTTCTGCTTTCCCCAGGTCTCTTCCAGGAACCGGTCCCGGCCGGAGCCCGACCGGTATATCTGATACCTGAAGGGGCTCTTCCTGTAATAATCCTGGTGATAGTCCTCGGCATCGTAGAACTTTGAAAACTTCACAATCGGCGTAACGATGGGCTTCTTGTACTTCCCGGATTTTTCGAGAGCCTCCTTCGATTTCTCCGCAATGCGCTTCTGCTCCTCGTCGTGGTAGAATATCGCCGTGCGGTACTGTGGGCCCCGGTCAACGAACTGCCCGCCCGCGTCCGTCGGATCCACATGCCTCCAGAAGACATCGAGTATCTGCTCGTAGCTCACTTTCGAGGGATCGTAGTACACCTGTACCGCTTCGTAGTGGCCCGTCTTTCCCATTGTGACCTCCTCGTAGGTGGGGTTGTCCTTTTGACCGCCCGTATAGCCCGAGATGACTTTTGCAACGCCGGGAACCTTTTCTAAATCGGACTCCACACACCAGAAACAGCCGCCCGCGAAGGTTGCGACCTTCAAATTCGTCTGCTCTTCTTTCATGGGATTGTTCACCTCTTGTTTTTTTGACTCTGTACCCTGACATCCGCTGAGCGCGAATATCAGCGAAAACATGACGATCAATATCTTCATGGGAATTCCTTTGTCTTGTTTCATTCATGGCCCCGACATGGTCGGGACAGGCTGGGTTTCAAGTGAAATGTTCCTCGAATGACTTTACGGATGACCTCTCACGCTGTCTATCTATGCTCAATTTAATCACGTATTTCCCGGTTGACAAATGGATTCCCGGTCTGCCTCCGATTTCGCGGCGAAAAAATGCCGGAAATAAGCCTGTTTTGTTCTCAAGAAAACGGTTTTTTTACAGATAATGATAGATGATCTTTTCGAATGAACGCTCAAGTGGGGATTTTCGGATCATGAAAGAAAAGTCACCGGAAAGAAAGAGACAATGGCTCATCCTTCTTGGTGCGGGGATTGCCGTTTTTTGCCTGCTGGCAGCCTTTGCCGTGACCTACCTCGATGCCATCATCACAAAAGCCGTCAATCACTATGGTCCCAGGCTCACGAAGACGGACGTGAGGATCGAGGACGTGCGAGTATCCCTTCTCACCGGAGAGGCGAAACTCAAGGACTTTTATCTCGGCAACCCCGGGGGGTTCAGGTCGGCCCAGGCCATGACGGCGGAATCCATCACCATTCGAATCGACGAGAAGTCACTCGCTGAAAGCACGGTCATCATAGACAGAATAGAGATCGCCGGGCCCGAGATCGCCTACGAAAAGGTTCTCGACACCGACAATTTCAAGGTCATCCTGAAAAATGTAAGAAGGGCGACGGGACTGGGGAAAAACCCCGGCGAGAACGCCGGGGATAAAAAGATCCTCATCCGGAATTTCATCGTCCGGGGCGGAAAGGTCCATCTCGTGAAATCATCCCTCGGCGGAAATACCGTCAGCGCCGATCTCCCTGACTTCCATTACCGGAACAAGAGCAAAAAGGGGAAGCCGCCTTCCGAGGCCTTCGGCGAGATCATCGAGGAGCTCTACGAACAGGTCAAGGGGCCGGTCGTCACGGCGGCCCTGGACCAGAGCGCACGGGACATTGGCTGCGGCACGACCAACGGATTCAAATCACTGGTGAGCTCGATCTGGGGCCCTTCGACAACGAAAACCGAGAAGACGGCGGCTCCTTTCAACCAGGCGCCTTTCTCCCAGTCCTCAGCCGCCGGAGACCCTTGAATGGATAAAGGCGGCGACGCCGTCAGGCCCCGCTACCACACTTAAATCTGAGGCAATCAGACGAAATCAGGAAGTGATTGTCAAGGCAGGTAATAGAATACGGGAAGGATTCCCGCCTCGTGCAGCCGGTCAATGATTTCAAGCGGGATGATGGCCCAGATGAACCAGACAACATCGAGGAAGGTTCGTCGATAAATCCCGACATTCACGGTGATCTTTTCGGGCTCACGGTACAGGGCTAGGTTCGGTATGAACCGGGGCACTCGTTTCATGTACTCGACATAGGCCTCCCCGTGGACCTCCATCATATTCCGCTCTTCATGAATCACGACAAGCCAGTAGTGAATGAGAAAAACGCCGACGAGGACAGCAAGCAGCAATACATTCTTCGAGAAAAACCCGATGCCCACTGCCCCGAAAAAACTGAAAAAGTAGAGGGGATGACGAACGGCGGCATAAGGACCGGCGTAGACAAGCTCGTGAATCTTAAGACCTGCGATAAAGAGTGAGGCCCAGATCCTTCCGAGAACGCAGATGCTGATCAGGAAGATTCCGATTAACTCAAAAGCCGTATCGACTACAGAGGCGTGCTCCCACGAGTGATGGGTAAAAAGCAGGATCAGGATCAGGAAAACAGCAAAAACCCTGGTGATGGCCGTTCTGTATTTTCCAGCAAATTCAACCAACGCTGACATGGGAAATGCTCCCGGAGTTTTGTCTTGCCGCAGGGGGCCGATTCATAACACAGGCGGCGAGTATTTTCACGGATAAAAATTCCGCGGGTTCTGTCATTGAGAGAGTTCTCTCCTGCCGACAATCAAACGCTGGAGGGCCGTCAGGTTGGTGAGAACGGCGAGGATGACGAGTGCCCCCTTGACGGTGCAGTTGTCGCAATCCGAAAAGAGGAAATGGTTGAGCGGCGTGTTAAGGATCGTCCCGATCATCAGCAGGATCAAGCGCTCGGGTCTCTGCATGAGACCCCGAACCTCCCGCTGACCGAGGCTTTCTCCCCTGGCTTTCACGTAGCTCACCATGAGGGAACCCATCAGAGCGAGCATCACGACGTAGAACATCCAGCCGCTGCGGAAATAAACGAGGAACCCGAAGAAGACGAAGAACTCGGCGTACCGATCCATCGTGGAATCGAAGAGCGCACCGGAGCGTGACGCCTTACCCGTCAGTCTCGCGACCGTGCCATCCAGCGGATCCATGATGCCCGAGAACCAAAAAACGATGCCGCCCCAGAAGATCTCGCCGAGCCCGAACAAAACCCCCGCCCCAATAGAAAAAAGCACCCCGGCAACGGTGAGCACGTCGGGGGTGACCCCGATCCTGACAAGGGGCGTGGCAACCTTTTCCGCGAGGACGTAGTAGCGTCTCTGCGCTTCCCTTCGAAACCCTCCTTCTTCATAAGCCATCGCTTCGTCTCCCCGTATCCGCCCGGTCTTCACATCAGGCCCAGCTCTTTCGAGGAGCAGTATAGGAAATCAGCCTTACCCCTGTCAATGTCTAACCGGTTGATGAAA
>JAPLJU010000287.1 GCA_026388445.1 Deltaproteobacteria bacterium | reverse complement strand
CCCAAACCAAATGATACTTCAGATCATATATAGCATGATGAGTCCTTCGAATTGTGCTCATACCTAATCGTATAGCACAACCATTTTTCAAAGAAAACCCTTCGCCTTCGGCGAACCTCTTTTCATCCCGCCAGCAAGCTGACGGGTATTCAAGAGGGTATTTTTATAAAAAGGGCAGAGCCGGGTGACCCTGCCTTTCGTTAGCTGACAACGTTCAGGACATCGTTCATAGGAATAATGGTCACGACATCGTTCAGTCACGACTCTGAAACTGTCTGATAATGCGATGATGAGTATCCTCGTTCTCACAGGTGATACTTATATTCTTCGACCTGGATTGTATTCAGAAAGGGTTTTAGCTCTTGTTCCGAACACCTCAATTCGATGTCCATGATATAAAGGGCTATGGCTACTCGATTGCCAAAAAGCGCTTGTGAACGATGTCCTGAATGCTAATTTAGTGAACGATGTCCTGAACGTTGTCAGCTACCTCCTTTCTCGTCAGTCTAAGATGAGTAACAAATCCCAGCTCTCATAAATAATAGACAGGGAAATAACGATGCCAAAGCATCAAAATCTCCCTTTTGAGTCAACAACAAAGTTGCGTAGATCGTGCCAATAACTTACCTCGGCAAAAAGGGCAGCCAATTGCATATGCGTCGGGAAAATCGTTCCTATTCCGCCCTTGAAAAATGCCAGTTTCTGTGGTTTTCGCAATATTTCCAGCGGCCGCAATGATCTGAAGGATTTGCCGCTTTTTCTTCATAAACCCGGATAAAGGAGAGTTGGGAATCATCTGTACTTCCGGAAGAATTCCTCCCAGAGACGTTCCGTGGTCTTCTGGGCCCGAATCAAGACCTCTTCTTCATTGAGGGTTTTGACCTCTCGCCCTTCCATGAGGATCTGGCCGTCGACGATGACCGCGTCCACGTCGCTGGATAAGCCGGTGTGGACGATATTCCCCATAACGTTCATTAGAGGCACAAGGTGAGGTTTTTTCAGATCCATCAGAATGACATCGGCTTTCTTTCCCTTTTCAAGAGAACCGATCTCTTTTCCCAAACCGAGAGCTTTCGCCCCGTTTCGGGTCGCCATTTCCATGACGTCCTGGGGCATGAAAGCCTCATAGTTTCCGGTTTTGATCCGCCCCACCATGAGGGCGATGCGCATCACCTCGAACATATCTTCCGACATGTTGTCCGACCCGACGCCGATGTTCGCCCCCGCATCCTTCAGGGCGCGGATCGGCGCGATGAATCCCCTCCGGGCATTGATGGCCGCATTGTGGGAGACGTGGGTTCGAGTCCGGCCCAGGAGGTCAATCTCCTTTTGGTCAAGGTGGACGCAATGGCCTCCGATCACTCGCGGCCCGAGGAAATCCGCCGCTTCAAGATACTCCACCGGTCTTTTCCCCTCCCGCCTTACCACCTGCTCGACTTCTCCCGGGGATTGGGCAATGTGAATGGTGATGCCGAGGTCCATCTTTTCGGCGAGAGTTTTGATTTCTTTCAGCAACCAGGGAGAGCAGGTGTCGGGCGCGTGGGGGCCGAAATGGCAGCGAATTCTCCCGTTGCCCCGTCCATGCCATTTTGCAATCAGGTCCACGTTCTTCTTCAGAAGGGATTCGCCGATCTTGGTATCAAACCGGTAATTCCCTTTTCGGATTTCCAGAAGGTCGGCGTCGTTGACCATTTCGCTTACAACGGCCCGCAATCCGCTTCGATCCACCGCCGGGACGATGTCGGCCATGTGGCTGAAGTTTTCGACGATCGTGGTGGAACCTGATTTCACGGCCTCCAGACATCCTAAAAGGGCCATGTTGTACCGGTCCTCAGGTGTCATGAGGTCCGTCATCGGCATCATCTGCTCGTAAATCGATTTGATCCCGGCGTCCTCCGCCACTCCCCGCAGGACCGTCAGCACCGTGTGGGTGTGGAGGTTCACCAGGCCGGGAAGGACCGCCTTGCCGCTGGAATCCATCCTTCGGATATCCGGGTGGGATTTCAGGATGTCGTCTTGAGGCCCAATATCCTGGATCCGGTCCCCCTTGATCACCAGGGCGCCCTCCTTCCAGATTTTTCCCTCCGGATTCATCGTGACAATCATGCCGCCATGGATCAGCAGGTCCATTTTCCGACCCTCCTGTTGCAAAATGGTTCGGGGTATGAGGCGCTTTGTGATGACAACTTTCCGAATGAATGATAACAGGGTCAAGAATGTTGTCAATCTGTTTTTGAAGGGGATAAAGACTATCTCGATTAAAACCAGGGCTTGGCCTCAGTTTTCCCGTTTGGCAGAAAGAACTTTCTGATATAATTTCTCAGGCCCTGGCAGAAAAGCGCATAGAGCTTGGCGCAAGGCGCCTATCGCATAAACCGCGAAGAAAAAATATTTTCATCTGGAAAAGGGAGGCCGGG
>JAPLJU010000252.1 GCA_026388445.1 Deltaproteobacteria bacterium | reverse complement strand
ATCCTTGACGTTTTCAGCCATCTGCTGCTGGTAATTCTGCGCCACATCCAGGGAGAGATTCAGCGCGCTGCCCACCTTGATATCAAACCAGTTGTCGATGCTCGCGGACAGGAAGGTGATGGCGACGACGAAAAGAACGATGGTCGGGACCAGGGTGAGTCCCACAAAGGCAGCCACAAGTTTTGTCCGGAGCTTGGCGCCGAGGATTCCATGGCGTCGCTCGTAGATAAGCTTCACAACGTTTCTGACGATCAGGAAAATCAGGAGAACAATGAGAATGATATTGATATTGATCATGCCGAAGATGAGGACATCCTGGAATCTGGGAATGATGCTCTCGCCGCTGGAGAGATAGCTCATGATAAAGGTGAGGACCACGATGACAACAATGGTCAGCAGAATGATCTTACGCTCACGACGTCTCCTGCGCGCCTCGCGGCTTTCCATCGTTTCAACCGTCACTTTTGCTTTATTCACCGGCATCTTTTCCATAGAATTTCGTCGTCATGACCTGGTGTGATTCAACACATTTGGAACCCGGCCTATGGAAATACCCTCAATTTGCCCAATTGTCAACGCCTTGTCTTTCCTGATCATTTTCGCACGGGACGTTTTGCAGCAGCGCGATGTGGCCCTAAAAGGCCATACCATGCATCAGAGCGGCTGTAAGATGAAACAAGGGGGAGTTGCTTGATGTCAAAATGAAGGGTGAATTTTGCGGCCGTGATAACAGCTCAGGCCATCAGGCGGAAATAGCGGCAGATTGGGTTTTCGCCATTTCTTTTTTGAAGTCTTCGTGGTTGAGCATGTCCCAGCAATCCTCATTGACCTGCAACTCTTTGAGAAGCTGGATATTGAGTTTGTGGCCCGACTTGTAGGCGACGAAGTGGCCGATGATGGGCGTACCGATCAAGTAAAGATCCCCGATGGCATCGAGGATCTTGTGTTTAACGAATTCATCAGGACAACGAAGCCCTTCCTTGTTGATGACTTTTTCATCATCCAAAACAACGGCGTTGCTCAGGGACCCTCCCAGCGCAAGCCCCTTGGCCTGAAGGTATTCGACATCCCGGAGGAACCCAAATGTCCGGGCAGCGCAGATTTCGCGTTCATAGGCCCCGTTTGAAAGCACGACATGATAAGACTGCCGGCCGACAACAGGATGATTGAAGTCGATCTTATAGGTGATCTCAAAACGAGGAGAAGGTTTAAACATCGCCGTGCACTCGCCATCGGAAATGGAAATGGGTTTGCGGATCACCAGATACTTCTTTGCCTTATCCTGACTCTTCAGGCCGCTATCCCTGATCAGGCTCACGAAGGGAAAAGCACTTCCGTCCATGATGGGAACCTCAAAGGTGTCCACCTCCACTAGGGCATTGTCCACACCCATCCCGTTAAAGGCAGATAAAAGATGTTCCACCGTCAGAACCCTTGTTCCGTTTGTTCCCAGGGTTGTGGCCAGGGTAGTGTCTGCCACATTGTGCACCGAGGCCGAGATGCGGTTGGACTGCGGGAGATCCTTCCGGACAAACACGATCCCTTCATCAACGCCGGCCGGCCTGATGGTCATGCCCACCTTTCGGCCGGAGTGAAGACCGACGCTGAAGCACCGTATCTCCTGATTCAGGGTTTTTTGAGGATCCATAAATTTTCCTTTATTTAGGCGGCCTCTTTAGAGCAATCCGTATGCCAGGAATCAACCCTCGCCTGATCCTGATCCGTATTTAATATAAGTATATGTATATACTGTTTATTTTGTGGACAAGCACTCGCGGTGGGTACTGTAATTAGTATGTGGAATTCCTGTGGAATTGTGTTTAAAAAGACACACTCTTCGTAAAATGCTTATTTTTTTGCAACGCACCCGGGAAGCAAGAAATCTCCCGGTCAGGAGCCCTTTTGCTGGTCAAAAAGGTGCAGTTGCAAGGCGCCCATAACGAGTGGTTAGTGAACAGTGATTAGTGTTTAGTATTTCTTGAAAATATTTTTTTCTTTTACTCACCACTCACCACACGCCACTGACCACTATCCCTTGAAATATCTCTCTTTTTCGCTGTAAATACAGCCGCAGTATCTCTGCCTGTAGAGACCAACTGTCCGGGCGGATTTCTGCCCCTCCGTCCAGCCCTCGCGGAAATCCCGATAGAGAAACTTAAGGTCATATTTTAGGGCGACCTGCTCTCCGATCTCGCGAATGAGGTCATGCTTCTGATACCGGCTGTAAAGAAGCGTTGTCGAAAAGGTCTTGATCCCTTCCCTGTTCGCGAGCACGGCCGCAGCCTGGAGTCTATGAGAATAGCAGAAAGCGCAGCGGTCCCCCTCGCTCTGCACAAGACCTCTCAGGAAATCTTCCAAAGGGTACCCTTCGGAAATGAGAACCTCCAGACCCTGGTTTGTCTTATACTCCCGGAGCGCATCCAGTCGTTTCTGATATTCCTGGTAGGGATGAATATTGGGGTTGTAGAAAAAACCCAGAATATCGACGCCCTCCTCACGCAGGATGCGTGCGGGATAAATCGTGCAGGGCGCACAACAGATATGGAGAAGCAACTTCATTCTTAACGATGTCATCGCAGCCCACCAGAACCAATCAGCCTGCGACGAAACTGGAATGATGGAATACTGGAACACTGGGTAAAATTTTGGTTTGGACCCATTCATTCATCATTCCAGCATTCCATTTTTCTAGAATAATTCCTTTTGGTTCCCCGACCACTTCCGGCCGAAGTGCTCATAGGCGATTTTCGTGGCGATCCGGCCCCTCGGTGTTCTTTGAACATAACCCTCCTGGATGAGAAAGGGTTCATAGACATCTTCGATGGTATTTTTCTCTTCACTCATTGCAGCGGCGAGATTGTCAATCCCCACGGGTCCGCCATTGAATTTGTCGATCATGGTCATGAGGAGCCTGCGGTCCATGGCGTCGAATCCCCGGCGATCGACCTCCAGAAACTCTAGGGCTTCAGAGGCCACTGATTTTGTGATCAGCCCGCCCGCCCGAACCTGGGCAAAATCCCTCACACGTCTCAGGAGCCGGTTTGCAACCCGGGGCGTTCCACGGGACCGCCCGGCGATCTCCTCGGATCCGGCGTCATCAATCTGAATGGAGAGGATGCGGGCGGATCGCTTTACGATGATGGCCAGTTCCGCCGGTTGATAAAAATCGAGCCGGAAACTCATGCCGAAACGATCGCGGAGCGGCGAAGTGAGAAGCCCTGTCCGCGTCGTTGCCCCTACCATGGTGAAGCGGGGAATGTTAAGCTTCATAGACCGGGCCGATGGCCCCTGGCCCACCAGGATGTCGATGTGATAGTCTTCCATCGCGGGATAGAGAATCTCTTCGACGACGTTGGGGAGTCGGTGGAT
>JAPLJU010000004.1 GCA_026388445.1 Deltaproteobacteria bacterium | reverse complement strand
CTTCTTATCACGGTGATTCTGAAGGACTCCACAACGGATGGCCTGATGAACATCATGGCCTTCGCCGGCGGGAACAGCCTCGGGACCTTCTTCGCCATGAAGAAGTTTTGATCCGACATGGAACCTGGCAGAAAGAGATTCAAATATGATTATTGTGTGGTAAGATTCATTTCTGAAAAGAAAATGTGATTTTACTGGAAGGGACATGTCCATGCCGCAGCAGATAAGAATCATCGTCGGGAAAAGTGTCATCGAAGCAGCGCTTACCGACACGGCCTGCGCGAAGGCGATATATAACCACCTACCGATAGAGGCTAAACCGAACGAATGGGGGGATGAGTTCTACTTCTCCATCGACCTCAAGATGCCGCCGGACGAGACGGCGACGACGAAGGTGAAAGTCGGCCACATCGGTTACTGGCCTCCTGGGATGGCGCTTGCCATCTTCTTCGGGCGAACACCCATGAGCACCGGCCCCGAGCCCGTCCCGGCGAGCGAGGTGAATATCGTCGGGATGATCACCGGTGATGCGGCGGTCCTGAAAAAGGAATTGGGCGCCACACAGATCATGATCGAAAAGGGTTGATGCCTAATCCTCCGATCTGATAGATTACACTGCAGTTTAAGGTCATCCGAAAGGGGCCTTGATCGTTAAATAAATCAATTTGGGACTAGGGAGGGTGAATTGAAAAAGCTTATCGCTTTTGTTGCCGTTTTCGTTCTCCTCGCTGGCTGCGCGGCCCATCAGAGGCCCGTCCTCTACCCCAACGCAAAGCTCAACGGCGTCGGCCAGGAACAGGCCCAGCGGGACATCGATCAGTGCATGCAGATGGCCGAGGCCTACGTCAAGAAACACCAGGATTCGAAAGTCGCCGAGGGGGCGGTGAAGGGCGGGGCCATCGGTGCGGCGACCGGTGCCGCGATTGGCGCTGTCACAGGTGATTTTGGCCGGGGACTTGCCGCAGGTGCGGCCGGCGGAGCGGCGGGAGGCGCCACCCACGGTATCTTCAAGGCGGCTGAACCCAGCCCCGTTTACAAGCAGTTCGTGAACAGGTGCCTGCGGGAAAAGGGGTATGACCCGGTCGGCTGGGAATGACAGGCGTTGGATTGCACCTCGTCTATCTGGTATTTTTAGTCTGTCTTGTCCGTCTCGTCAATAAATCGAAGACCTCGAATACTTAAACTTCTCAAAGGCTAAAGTGAGTTAAGAAAACCATCGGCTGTTTCCAGATATCCTTCCCGCTTTTTCTTCGCCTTCCGGTCGACTTGGAACGTCATGACCCGTATCCTAGGGTTTCCCACCGAAGAAATTCCTGTGTTTTTTTAGATGAACAGATCGCCTGAGATTGAGGTTTTGAAAGGCTTTCCCGGTTAAACGGCGCCGGTATCGGGGACTTTCATTTCTGTTTCAGCTCTTTTTGTCCGCCACGATCCAGACCCGGAAAAAATAATAACCCTCGATACGGGCAGTGAGCCCCTGGCCCTCGATCAGGGCCATGATTTGCATCGGCGTATAAAAGCGGCTCCGCATGAGGATCAGGTTCTCCAGGAAGGCAACGGCACGGACGACGAAGCGCCTTATGTCCGGCTCCTCGATCGCAAGCCTGCCCCCCGGCTTTAAGACCCTCAGGCTCTCTCTGATGGCATCCTTCTGGTTTCGAAAGTGATGGAGGGCATCCACGATGAGCACCCGGTCAAAGGTCCCGTCAGGGAAAGGGAGAGCTTCCCCCATGGCACGGACAGGCAATAAACCTCCCTTCGCCGCGGTCTGCCTCAACATGGGTAAGGAAAAATCGGTGACGACCGCCCCGCCGACGAGGGACCTGAGCCGGGAAGAGACCCTACCCGTTCCGCCCCCCAGGTCCAGGATTGGACCGGCGACGGGGAGTTTCAGGATCCGGATCAGCCTTTCGGGGTCAGGCGGCCTTATGATGCGGTCGTAGACCCCGGCAACGTAACGGAAATGATCGGTCATCTTGCTGCGTCAGATGCATACCCCGGAAGAACCGTAGGGGCCTACAGGTAGGAGAAGATTCTTTCGATCACGAATTCGAAGTTCCGGGCCACGTTCCGGCCTCCCTTAACGATTCCCAGGTGACCGGCCAGAAGATACTCGGCCCCGAGCGTCGACAGGGACCGGATGCTTTCCTTGAGGAGGTTGCTGTCACCTCCCGGAAAATCGGTCCGCCCCACGTTCTGGCTGAAGATCACATCTCCCGAGAAAAGGGCCTTTTTCGCCGGCCAGTAGAGACTGACGGACCCGGGCGAATGGCCGGGGGTGTGGACAAGTCGGAAGGTTTCCTCTCCCAGTTTGATTTCTCCGTCATTGAGGACAAGGTTCACCTGGACCTTCGGCGCCTCCAATCCGAAAAGCTCATAAAGGTAGGCGCCCTGTCCTTTCGTCATGAAATCCATTTCCGCCGCGGAGAGGGCGATCTTCACGTCGGATCCGCTGAAGAATTCAGAGGCTTCATAGTGATCGGGGTGGGAATGGGTGTTGATGATGTAGCGGATGTCCTCCCGTTTTATACCGTCCTTCTCCATCTGTTCCAGCAGCCCCGGGAGGTGCGCCTTCAGCCCCGGGTCGATGAGGGCCTGCACGCTCCCGCCGATATAGAAACTGTTGCAGTTATTCTCGAAGAAATTCTTCCACTCGTAAGCGTAGATGTCGTCTGTCAGCTTCATCAGATTTCTCTTTCTCTCCTTTTCCATCAAAAATGCCCGTCCATTATGCATTTCCGGGGCTTTTAAATCAACGAAAATGCATCCGGCCAGGGTGCCCTTTCAATTAGCCCTTGTCACGTTCACCCGCATAAGTTATAGATTTTGACCCCCAGGACCCCACAACCGAAGGATCTCCATGGACAGCCAGAAAAAAGCTTACCTCTACGCGATATTGACCGTTCTTCTGTGGTCCACCGTCGCCTCGGCCTTCAAGATCACCCTCCGCCATCTCAATTTCATCCAGCTTCTCTTCTACGCATCATTCGTCTCCATGGCAGCCCTGTTTCTGATCCTCCTGTACCAGGGCAAGCTTCGCGAGCTTGCAAACTTCTCAAATCGCGAATATCTCTACTCCGCCCTTCTCGGTTTCTTGAACCCCTTTTTTTATTACACCATCCTCTTCAAGGCCTATTCGCTCCTGCCGGCCCAAGAGGCCCAGCCCCTCAACTGGACCTGGCCGATTATGCTCGTGCTACTCTCCATCGTCATCCTGAAACAGCCCATCGGCCTCATGAACGTCATCGCCATCCTGATCAGCTTTTGCGGCGTCTTTGTCATCTCGACTCGCGGCGACGTCTTTTCCTTTCAGTTCACAAACCTGCCGGGCGCACTCCTGGCGCTTTCGAGCTCCATCATCTGGGCCCTATTTTGGATCTACAACATCAAGGATAAGAGGGACGAGGTGCTCAAGCTCTTTTTGAACTTCTGCTTCGGTTTCCTTTATACGCTTGCCGTCGTCGCCGCCTTAGGGCAGTTTTACTGGCCGCCTCTTCCGGGTCTTCTGGGCGTTGTCTATGTGGGTCTTTTCGAGATGGGGATCACCTTCGTCCTGTGGCTCAAGGCCCTTAAGCTTTCGAGAACGACGGCTCAGGTGAGTAACCTCGTCTATGCCGCGCCCTTTCTATCCCTCTTTATCATCCATTTCATCGTGGGGGAGGAGATCTTGCTATCCACGGTGGTCGGGCTTATCTTAATCGTGAGCGGAGTGGTCATCCAGCAGTTCGCGGGCAGCCGCCAGGTGAAATCATGAAGGCCTTGCAGAGAAAGCTCGAAAAACATCTCAAGGACGGGGGTGCCTCTCTCGTGGGTTTTGCGGACCTGCGGGACTTCCCCGCGGACGCGCGGCAGTCCTTCCCCGTAGGCATCTCAATCGCCGTGGCACTGGACCCCGCGATCATATCGAAAATAACCTGGGGCCCCACAAAGGAATATTATCAGGAATACGCACGGGTAAATGCCCTCCTGGACCGACTCGGGCAACATGCCCTCGACCTTCTCAACAAAGAAGGCTTCCGCGGTCTCGCACTGCAGACGACTACGGAGGACTTCGACCGGGAGACCCTCCGAACGTCCCTTCCGCACAAGACGGTGGCCACGAAGGCGGGGCTCGGCTGGATCGGGAAAAATGCCCTTCTCATTACCGAGGCTTTCGGTTCGGCCCTGAGGCTTGCATCGGTCCTCACCGACGCGCAATTCGAGACAGCCCGGCCGGTGACCGTCTCGAGATGTGAGCAATGTTTTACCTGTGTTGATTCGTGCCCCGGGAGGGCGCCGTCGGGCGAGACCTGGGCTGCCGGGAAAGACCGCGATTCTTTTTTCAAGGCCCATGCCTGCTGTCAAATGGCTGCGGAGCTCTCCTCGAAGGCGGGGATCGCCGCGACGATCTGCGGAATCTGCATTCCCGTTTGCCCCCGGACCAGGGCCTATCTCAACAGAATGGGTTATACCGTATGAACGAGTGGTGGGTTTTCGCCGTTGTCATCGCCCTGTGGTTCATCCTGAACCGCTATGTCCTGCCAAGGTTCGGCGTCGGGACGTGACTGGCCAAAAAGACAGACGATTCCTGTAAGGAACGTTAACCTCTCACACACGGAAGCTTTACTGGCCCGTTTCGGGCTCTCTTTTCGACGGGGGGATTCGAAAAACTTAAGAAAAGACCTATTTTGAGGATGTCGTTCAAAGGGATGGAAACGCCATTGAAAAAACCCCCCGCCACATCTGACAGGGGGTTTTTTTGTTGTTTAACTGATCCTGATTAGCCGACGAGGTTTCTGACGGCGTCCACGACTGGGGTGGTGAAGAGGGCCACGAGCAGTGTGTACATCGCGAAGGATGCGATAGCTTCACCCAGGTAGATCTTGCCGTATCTCTGCTTCAGGGAGATGATTGTGAGCCCGCCGACGATGAGCGCGCCGAGATGGAAGTAGGGGAAGTTGTCCACGCCGCCTGCGGCGAATTCAGCCAAGCAGAAGGTTCCCGTCGCAAGAACGATGAATGCCACCAAGCCTATC
Organism: Deltaproteobacteria bacterium; assembly: GCA_026388445.1. Taxonomy (GTDB): domain Bacteria; phylum Desulfobacterota; class Syntrophia; order Syntrophales; family UBA2192; genus JAPLJU01. The sequence continues at coordinate 2,622 of JAPLJU010000004.1, read as the reverse complement.
ATTGAAAGTGTCTTCTTCATATCCTTAATCCTCCTGAGAGTTTTTTATTTCCTATTTGCCTTCTTACTATTGAGAAAAGCATGCCAGAGTGATTACAATGAAAAAATTTTTCTAACCAATTGAATATATAGAAATTTTCCCTATACCGTGATTTTGGATCCTTCCCGGGAAAGAGCCCTTGTTTAAAGAAACGTTCAATTCATTGAAAGAAATCTTTTAACGTCTTTATAAATTCCCGGAGCCTGGGCGGGGGTGGACGAAACCCAATCTCCAAAAAACGATGAAGAGGATTGCACATTCCAAATCCAACCTTTTTCTTTTAGCATGGACAAAAAAACAACAGGGTGTTGCAAGAATGCAAAGGTCCTGAAGCTGATGAGACTGCTTTTGCCAATCTTGAATGGATTACATCGAGGGAAGGCCCGGAGAAACACCTCATCACCATCTTAAAAAAGTTCTGGCTTCCCCTTCGCTTTGAGCGGTATGATTTAAAAAACATACCCCAGGAAATCACGATATTCAGTGACTACCGGATCAACGAGTCTTTGAAGGAAGAATTTTTCACGTTCTGACAGATGAACGCCAAGGAGGGATCGAGGCCATGGCAGGAAAAGTGATGATTTACGGAAAGGCCGGCTGACCCTACACGGACGAGGCCAGGTCGGCTTATGGCAGCAGGGCTGAATATTATGACGTCAAAGTGAATCCCTCGAAACTTCAGGAGATGCTGAAGCACTCCGGCGGTAAACGCCAGGTCCCTGTAATCGTCGAGGGGGACAAGGTGACGGTCGGCTACGGCGGCACCTGAGGGGTGTAAGATGTTCGGCGGTCCGCCGAACAAACACAGTTGAGTGGTCAATGGAGAGTGACCGATGTGAAAAGATCAAGCCGCTGCTTGAATCCGTTTTATTTCTTTGTCCTTACCTTATCCCTTGACCCTGACCCCTATGCCCTTTACCCCTTAATGCAGCCGACGGCCTTGAGTCTCGCCACTTTTCTCGAGATATGATTCGCGGGGAAGGCCCTCGTCGCGCCTTTTCGATGGACGCAGAGCCTCATCTTCGCGCCTTCAATTGTGAAATCCTCGATCTTGGCGATGTTGTGGCAGACATCATAGACGAGCCTCATGCCGAGATCGCGGGGGCTTACCTGAAGGGCCCTCTGAAGGGTTTCCCCCGTCCAGTGCATGAGCATCTGCCGGTTCGCCCAGGCGTAATTGGCCGCGCAGGCCATGGCAGCAAGGTAATCCTGTCCTTCTTCCGACTGCACATAGGCGCAGGCCAGTTGCCTGTCCGGAAGCTGAATCCCCAGTTTATTGACCTGCTTCATCATCCGGACCAGATAATCGTCACAGATCTGATGACCGAGGCCCCGGGAGCCACAGTGAATCATGATGGCCACCTGGTCCTTCTCGAGACCGAAAGCGGCAGCCACCTTATCGTCATAGATATCCCTGACGATCTCGATTTCCAGAAAGTGATTGCCCGATCCCAGAGTGCCGACCTGATCCCGTCCTCTTTCCATGGCCCGTGCGCTGATCCTGTCGGGATCGGCCCCCTCGATCCGGCCCCCGTCCTCCGTGGCTTCCAGATCCTCTGCCGTGCCATACCCGTTTTTCACGGCCCACTGGGCGCCTTCAACAAGAACCCTTCTTTCCTCCTTGGGTGAAAGCTTGAGCACGCCCGTGGAGCCGACGCCGGTGGGGATGTCCCTGAAGAGGGCCGTGACGAGCTTCTCCAGCCTGTCCTTGATATCGTCGTACTTCAGTTTCGTGGCGACAAGCCTGCACCCGCAGTTGATGTCATAGCCGACACCACCCGGTGAAATAATGCCATTCTGGAGGTCGAAGGCAGCCACACCCCCGATGGGAAATCCGTAACCCCAGTGGATATCGGGCATGGCAAGGGAATACCGGACGATGCCGGGCAGATGGGCGACGTTCGCCACCTGTTTGGGGCTTTCATCCTTCTCGAGACCCTTCATGAGCCTTTCGCTGGAATAGATGATCCCCGGGACCCTCATACCCCCGAAGGGCGTAATCTCCCAGCGGTAATCATCGATCCGTTTCAGCCTGATCTCAGACATCGAATATCACCCTCGCCTTCCACCCCTCCGGTGTTTCTTTCACCTCGGCCTGGTGGTAGGTCACCGCCTTGATCTCATGCTTGAGGCCATGTCTCGACCTGTCGAAGGCCTCGCCCCTGAGTGTCGCCTCGATCCTCCCGCGCCCGATCTTCCCGATTGAAAGCTTTTTCAGGAGCCAGTGCTCGCCGTTGTACAGGTAGAGGATTTCCCTTAAAAAATTTACCAGAAGGTCTTCCCGGTCCCGCCCTTCAACGGTGACTTTCCGGACCTCCTTCGGCTTGACGTAACGGAGATCGGCGATCATGTCATGCACCGCCATCCCCGCGTTTTGATAGACCTCTTTTTCGTCTTTCCCGAAGACCTCGATGCCTAGGTCGGCGGTGTGGTCGAATGGCTCGCAGTGCTTCATTGCCACAATATAGTTCGACAGTCCACGAATTACACGAATTGCACGAACAAAGAAAGAAACAAGAGACAGGTCCACGGATTACACGGATTGCACGGATAAAGAAAAGAACAAGAGAAACAGGTCCACGG
>JAPLJU010000295.1 GCA_026388445.1 Deltaproteobacteria bacterium | reverse complement strand
GACGAGGAGAAGAAGAAATTCAGGGCGTCCATGACGGAGGGGCACAAAGTCGTCATTCAGAGCGCCTACGAGATGCCGCCGGGGGCAAGGAGTAAGATCGGCGAGGCCATCAGGCGCTACATCGAAACCGACATCGAGATCGACTATGAGCAGTCCCCGGAGGTCATGACGGGCTTCGAACTGAAGACAGACGGCCACAAGATCGCCTGGAGCGTGAACGACTACCTGAACACGCTGGAGGAGAACTTTATCCAGGCCCTTTACGCGGAATCAAAGGAAAAGAAGGAAAAAGAAAGCCAAGAGGGAGCTGAAGCATGAGCAAAACGGCATCAGAACGGGACGAGCTGTCATCATTTCTCGACGAAACCTTCGACACCCTCGACGCCGTCCTTTCGGGGCAGCACGCGGAGCTGAGACAGCGCGAGGTCGGTACGGTTGACTATGTCGGTCACGGGATCGTCCACGTCACCGGGCTTCCGAACATCAAATCGGAGGAAATCGTCCGCTTTCCGGGAAACCTCTTCGGCCTGGTGTTCAACATCGACCCGGAGGAAATCGGCGTGATTCTCCTGGGGGCAAGTGAAGACGTCCAGACCGGCAACGAGGTGCGCCGCACCGGAAGGGTCATGGACGTTCCCGTTGGAGAGGCGCTGATAGGAAGGGTTGTGGATGCCATCGGGCAGCCGCTGGACAACCTCGGGGAAGTGCGGGCCGTCAGGCGCGTGCCCGTGGAACGTGAGGCGCCGCCCGTCATGGCCCGTTCGCCCGTGACCGTACCTCTACAGACGGGGATCAAGGTGATCGACGCCCTCATCCCCATCGGCCGGGGCCAGCGCGAGCTCATCCTGGGGGACCGGCAGACGGGCAAGACCGCCATCGCCGTCGACACGATCATCAACCAGCAGGAGAAGAACGTCATTTGCATCTACTGCGCCATCGGCAAGAAGACCTCGGACGTCGCCAAGGTCATCGCGGATCTGAAAGAGCACGGGGCCATGGGATACTCCATCGTCGTCGTGGCCACCGGCGAAGATCCGCCGGGGCTTCAATTCATCGCGCCCTATGCCGCCACCTCCATCGGGGAATACTTCATGGAAAAAGGAAGGGACGTCCTCGTTATCTACGACGATTTGACTTACCACGCCCGCGCATACCGGGAGCTTTCGCTCCTGCTTCGCCGCCCCCCCGGGCGGGAGGCCTTCCCGGGAGACATCTTTTACATCCACTCCAGGCTCCTGGAGCGCTCGACGCACATGCGCGAGGACCTGGGCGGCGGGTCGCTGACGGCGCTCCCCATCACGGAAACGGAGGCACAGGACATTTCGGCCTACATCCCCACGAACCTCATCTCCATCACCGACGGCCAGATCTATCTCTCCCCTCGGCTCTTTCAGAAGGGGATCCTGCCCGCCGTCGATGTCGGGAAATCCGTCTCCCGCGTCGGCGGAAAGGCGCAGCTTCCGGCCTACCGGTTTGTCGCGGGCGACCTGCGGATCTCCTACTCGCAGTTCGAGGAACTGGAGACCTTCTCACGCTTCGGGACGAGGCTTGATGAAAATACCAAGAAAATCCTCGAGAGGGGCTGGCGTGTCAGGGAGATCCTGAAGCAGCCCCAGTATAAGCCCATCCGCGTCTCCGAACAGATCACGGCACTTCTGGCCGTCACGGCGGGGGCCTTCGATGATGTGCCCATCGACAAAATCGGCGAGGCGGAAACCCAGGCGAGAAAGCAGGTGGTGGGGCAGTCTACCGACCTCTGCGCCCGGATCGAGACGGGCGGAAAGCTGACAGCCGATGACAAGACCACCCTCAAGGACCTGGCGGGAGCCGCGGTCCGAACCATGAAGGGAGACGGGAACGTTGCAGACCACTGAGGCCCTGAAGAGAAAAATACAGAGTGCCCAGGACCTTCTCTCCGTCGTGAAGACGATGAAGGCCCTTGCCGCCGTGAGCATCCGCCAGTACCAGCGGGCCGTTGAGTCTCTCCAGGAATACAACAGGACGGTGGAGATGGGGCTCCAGATCGCCCTGAAAAAAATGGCGAGGGACATCCCTCCTGCCAGGAAGGCCGCCGTGAACCGGGTCGGCGCCATCGTTTTCGGCTCTGACCAGGGGCTCTGCGGCCAGCTCAACGCCATGATCGTCAACCACGCACTGGAAGAGATGAACGCCATGGAAATCAGAAAGGATCATCGCTCCATCATCTGCGTGGGTATGCGGCCGGCCGATATCCTGGAGGACATGGGCCAGCCGATCATGGAAATCCTTGACACGCCGGGATCCACGGCAGGCATCACGCCCATGGTCCAGGACATCACGCTCCTCCTGGAGGAGTGGCGCTTCAAGAGGCAGGTCGAGCACGTTTATCTCTACTACAACGAGTACATCTCGGGGGCGAACTACCGCCCGAAAACGCTCCGGCTTCTGCCGGTCGATCAGGTCTGGCTCGAAAGTCTTAAGAAAAAGAAATGGGAGTCGAGGACACTGCCCATGTTCACCATGGACTGGGAGGCGCTGTTCGGCTCACTCATCCGCGAGTATCTCTTCGTTTCGCTCTACCGGGCCTTCGCGGAATCCCTGGCGAGCGAGAATGCCAGCCGGCTCGCCGCCATGCAGAACGCGGAAAAGAATATCGAGGAGCGCCTCGAGGAACTCTTCGGCCAGTTCCACAGCCAGCGGCAGATGGTCATTACCGAGGAGCTCCTGGATATCGTGGCCGGCTTCGAGGCACTCTCGGGGAAAGAAAAGAAGACATTGAAACTGAAAACCATGAAAGGGGGCGCATAAATTATGATTGACAGAAGGGCTTGCTTCATCTGTGCCTGGCGGGCCACCTGCCAGAAGCGATACACCGTGTCCAGCGACATGAACTTGAAT
>JAPLJU010000085.1 GCA_026388445.1 Deltaproteobacteria bacterium | reverse complement strand
GACGAGAAGGAGGGCGATCGGATCTTCCGCCACTTCGATTCCATCTGCAGGCGGTTTCTCGGGTTTCCCCTGACGCATCTCGGGTCTCTGCGCCACGACGAGGATGTGCCGCGATCGATCATGAACCAGGAAATCCTGGTGAAAGCCTCCCCGCATTCAAAGATAGCGGAGAGTTGCGCTTCCATGGCAGGTGCCCTGTCCCGCCGGCGGGCATGACGGTCATGGGCGACGTGAAGAAATGGATGATTCGCCGTGACCGGACCGGTGCGAAGGGCATCACCTCAGAGCGAATAAAAAGACTGGAAATTTGCGGGAAAAGCGGCTAGTTTTAAAGGTCTATACGATTTAATGGGCATACGATCTGGAGGCGTTTTATGAAAATGTTTAATAAACGGTTTTACATCCTGGTCTCTTTCTGGCTTCTTCCTGTGCTTCTTGTCATGTTCGGTCCTTACGGCGACAGCCGGGTGGCAGCCGTCGACACGAGCACGTACAAAAGCCTGAAGATCTTCACCGAGGTCATCGACATTGTCGAGAAGAACTACGTGGAAGACGTAAAGACAAACACGCTCATCCAGGAAGCCATCAACGGGATGATCAAATCGCTGGACCCCCACAGCGCTTTCCTGACGCCGGACCAGTACAAGGATCTCCAGGTGGACACGAGCGGCCAGTTCGGCGGGCTCGGGATCGTCATCACCCTTCAGAACGACCAGTTGATGGTCGTCTCACCGATTGAGGATACGCCCGCCTTCAAGGCCGGTATTAAGGCGGGAGACAAGATTTTAAAAATCGACGGGCAGTTGACGAAAGGGATCGCCATTACCGACGCCGTCAAGAAGATGCGGGGTCCCGAAAACACGAAGGTGACCCTCACCATCATGCGGAAAGAATTCACACAGCCGAAAGACATCGTCATCACCCGTGCCACCATCAAGATCAAAAGCGTGAAGCAACAGGTCTTCGATGGAAACATCGGCTACATCCGGCTCTCGAACTTTCAGGAATCGACAACGGATGAGCTGAAGAAGGCCCTCCAGGAAATCAACGGGAAAGCCAAACCCCTGAAAGGCCTCGTCCTGGATGTCCGGAACAACCCCGGCGGACTCCTGGAGCAGGCCGTGAAAGTATCCGACGCCTTCATCAAATCCGGACTGATTGTCGCAACGAAGGGCCGGGTCAAGACCGTCGAGGCGACTTTTGTGGCGAGAGACGACGGGAATGAACCCACCTGCCCGATGGTCGTGATCGTCAACGAGGGAACGGCGAGCGCCTCGGAAATCATCTCGGGAGCTCTGCAGGACAACAGCCGGGCGATCATTCTGGGAACAAAGACTTTCGGAAAGGGATCCGTTCAGACGGTCATCCCTCTCGAGGACGGCTCCGCCCTCAAGCTGTCCACAGCAAAATATTTCACGCCCAAGGGAAGGTCCATTCAGGCGGAGGGCATCGTGCCGGACATCGTGGTTGAGTTCGTGAAACCGCCCGAAGAGGAGGAAGGGCCTGAGATGGTCATCCGGGAAAAGGATCTCAAGGGCCACATCAAGGGAGAGAAGGAAATGGCCCGTCCGAAGGAGGCGCTCCAGAAGAAAGAACAGGATCCCCTGTCCCGGGATAACCAGTTGAAAAGCGCCGTGGATATCCTGAAAAGCTGGGAGGTGTTCAGCAAGAGCGGAAGGTAACGAAGGGGCCGCCTGACGGGCATCACCGTGGCAAAAAGGAAGAGAAAAAAGGCAAAAAAAAATAATCATGCCCGGCTGGGCTTCTGTCTTTTTCTTCTCGGCCTGATGGTCTTTATCCTCTGGGTGGCCTACCTGCCGGTGCCATACGAGGGTTCAGAAAAAAAGGTCCCTTCGGAGGAAAAACCCCCGGTCTCGGACGCCCCCTCCCCCCGGCATCTGAAGATCGCGATACTCATAGACGACATCGGTCAGGACTTGAAACCCCTTGATGAACTCCTGCGGCTCGATGCGCCGATCGCTTTTTCGGTCCTTCCTTTCTGCAGTCATTCCATCGGGGCGGCAAGAAAGATACACAAAGCGGGCCGGGAAGTCCTCCTGCACCTCCCGATGGAGCCCCTTGAATATCCGGAGCGGGACCCCGGCAAGGGGGCCCTTCTGATCTCCATGAACGAGAGGGAAATGCGATCGCAGGTGGAAGAAGATTTGAGGGCGGTCCCTTTCGTGCGCGGTGTGAACAACCACATGGGCTCCCGCCTCATGCAGGACAGGCAAAAGCTCAAGGTCCTTTTCAGGAAACTCCGGGAGAGAGACCTTTACTTCATCGACAGCCTGACCACGGCTGATTCAAAGGCTGCCGAGGTCGCAGGCGAAACAGGTGTTCAATTTGCATCCCGTGAGGTTTTCATCGATCACGCCCGGGACCGGGAGATGGTTTTCAGGAACATGAAAGATCTGCTGAAAAAAAGGGGACAGAGACAGAGCCTCCTGGTCATCGGCCATCCCTATCCCGAAACGATCCAGGCCCTGAAGATCTTCCTTCCCAGGCTCCGGTCGGCAGGCGTTGAGGTGATATCGCTATCAGAATTCATCAACGGAAACGGGAAAGCCCGCCCCATGGGCCACACCCGGTCGCAACGAGGTTAGCTATTCATGATCCCCATGAACAAAAAAAAGACCATCAAGGCATTGCTCCTTTTCTCTGCGGTCTT
>JAPLJU010000021.1 GCA_026388445.1 Deltaproteobacteria bacterium | reverse complement strand
TAGAATATCATGGAGAGGGTGGGCTCGTCTACGCGGATGCGGGGCAGGGGTTTCGGGTCCTCCAAGGCGGTAATCGTGTCGCCAATACTGATATTTTCCACGCCGGCGACGGCCACGATATCCCCCGCCTCAACCTGATCGACCTGTTTCTTTTTGAGTGCGTAGAAGCTGTAGAGGGCCGAGAATCTGATGCCTGAGACGTTTCGTTCCAGCCCGCAGAGTGTGTAGCCCCGGTTCATTTCCAGGATGCCGTTCATCATGCGGCCAATGCCAATCTGCCCCACGTAGGAGTCGTAATCCAGGTTCGTTACGAGGAACTGAGGCGTTTCAGCGTCATTCCCCTCCGGACCCGGGATCCGGGAGACGATGGTCTCAAAGAGTGGCCGTAGGTCGATAGAATCGTCCCCCGGCTTCCGGTGGGCGGCCCCTTTTTTCGCATTGGTGTAGAGAATCGGAAATCCGATTTGTTCCTCGCTGGCGTCAAGATCGATGAAGAGATCGTATACCTCGTTGACGACGGCCTCGATTCGAGCATCCCCACGGTCAATCTTGTTGATGACGAGGATCACGGGAAGCGACTTTTCCAGGGTCTTCTTGAGGACAAACCGTGTCTGTGGCAGGGGCCCCTCACTGGCATCGACGAGGAGAATGGCTCCATCGACGAGGTTCAGGCTGCGCTCCACCTCGCCTCCGAAATCGGCGTGCCCTGGTGTGTCGACGATGTTGATCTTGATGGAGCCAAACCATACGGCTGTGTTTTTCGCCATGATCGTGATGCCGCGCTCCCGCTCGAGATCCATGGAGTCCATAACGCGCTCCATGACTTCTTGGTTCGGGCGGAAGATGCCGCTCTGCTTAAGCATGGCGTCCACCAGGGTGGTCTTGCCATGGTCCACGTGAGCGATGATGGCGATGTTTCGGATTTTCTCTTTCCGCATATACAGGGAGCCCATCTACTATTTAACAGACTGTTAAGAATAAAGAAAGAAAGGAAATCTTGGAAGGCTATCCCCATGAATGTTGCTAACCCCCTTCACATAAAAAAAGCGGGTTCTTCCCGGGAGAATAGCCTTGCTTTCAAACCGGATTATCTTGCCGTTCACGACAGGTTTGGTGAAGAGCATCCCGTGGATGTTGGCGGGCCCCCCTTCTTCATTCAGGTGATGCTTGTATCTGCGATCACTTTAGATATTTTTCGAAATAATCTTTCACTGAGGGTGTCACATAAACCTTCCCCCGAGAAAATAAAAGGGAGTCCCTGATAAAAAAGCCGCTAACTGCGCCTAATCAGGGACTCCCTTCTTGTCTCATGAAGAGAAAAAGAGGCCTGCCTTTAACTCTTGGTGGCAGCCGCCGGGACCTGCATACCGAGGGTCTTCATCACTTCAACGGCCTTTTCCTTCACGGTTGTGGCTTTGGCCATGGCATCGGTCATGTTGCCTCCCGCGAAGGCGGCCTTGGCATCATCCCACATCTTGGCAGCTGTTTCGTAACCCGACTTGGCACCGTCAAGTTTCGCCTTGTCCAGGCCTGCGGGCAGTTTCTTGCTCTGCGAGAGGATATCCAGCCGGCTCTTTACGGCATCCAGCATCTTGGGCATTCCTCCGCTCATCTCCTCCCAGGCCTTGGCCAGTTCCGCCTTCTTTGCCGCGGCGGCAGCTGACAGCTCCTTCACCTTGTCCGGGATGGCCTTCGCCGCGCTGAGGGCCGCATCGTAGTTCCCCTTGTCGAACGTATCCTTCGCGGCCTTGATCGAGTCTTCTATGGCCTTTACCTTGTCAGGGACGTACTTCATGGCCTCGCCCTTGACAGCGTTGAAGGCATCATCCGCGGCCTTGATCGCTGTAGAGGCCGCGTCCTTGTTACCTGCGCAGGCCACAAGTGCAAGGCCGACAACCGCGCATAGAAGCGTTACCAGAATTCTTTTTGACTTCATCATCTTTCCTCCTTCCAGTTAAGGGATCCTTAATTTTTGACCGATCTTGATCACGTCAGGGTTCTTGAGAATGTCCCTGTTCGCCTCAAAGATTTTCATATAGAGATTGGGGTCGCCGTAGTACTTCTTCGAAATCTTTTACAGGGTATCCCCCTTCACCACCACGTGCCATTGCGTGGCATCCCACGCATCGGGCCCCGCGCCCTTCCGCTTTTCTTCATCAGCCATATTTGCTATCCCCTTTCCTTAAGAACAGATCGTGACTTCGTTAACTAGAATGTCGGGTCCTGAAATATCTGTTCCGCAATTAAAACCGATAATTGAAATCTTTCAATTCAGGATCGGACCCTGAGAATATTGGTAATTTGAGAATAGAATGGTGATTTTTTAAATGGGGTTGATGATATTTTCAATCCCTCCTCTTTTTTTCTTTTTTATGCTTTCAATCATCATACAGATGATTATTTACCCGGAAATATTCAGGTATTGACCCCTTCCGCGACAAGCTTTCCTTCCTGGTTCTGCACCCTCCATCTATAAGTAATCGGTCCGCCGCGCTTTCCCTCTTTTTTGCCCAATACCTCGACCTCAGCGGAAAGCCGGTCGCCCGGAAACACAGGCGTCCGGAAGGCAATGTCCGTCGCCGAGACCCAGATTGCATCCGCCAGGAAACCGTGTTTCGCCATCAGTCCCATCATGCTTCCGATCACGTATACCCC
>JAPLJU010000013.1 GCA_026388445.1 Deltaproteobacteria bacterium | reverse complement strand
CTCTCAGAAATGGGACGACGCTTGCGGGGATCCTCGACCTGGTTGCGGAAGTGAGGGGTTCGACGGAGATGCCCATCATTCTGTTCAGTTATTATAACCCCATCTTTGTCTTCGGTGCAGAGCGATTCGCCCGGCAGGCCGCGGCAGCCGGTGCCGACGGAGTGCTGGTCGTCGACCTCCCGATGGAAGAGGCAGCGGAGTTGAAGGAACATACCGATCAAGAGGGCATTGATTTCATAACGCTCGTGGCGCCCACGACGGGACTCGAGCGGATGAAAAAGATGGTGAAGCGCGCCTCCGGCTTCATCTACTATATATCCCTCACCGGCGTGACCGGGAGCGGGAGGCCCGTCTTCGAGGAAATCCGGGACAAGGTTTCCGCCATACGGAAAATGTCGGATCTTCCCGTCGTTGCGGGCTTTGGAATTTCCAGTCCCTCACAGGCGAGGGAAATCGCCCCGGCGGCCGACGGCGTCGTCGTGGGAAGCGCCATCGTTCGCCTCATCGGGGAGCATGCCGGAAGGCCGGACCTGGCACGTACCGTCGAAGCCTTCGCCCGGAGCCTCAAGGAAGCCATCGGGTAAGGGCGGGGGAGAAGAAATCTTTATTTGTTTGACTCACCGGTGATCACGGTTGTATAGACATGGTCATCAAGGAGATGAATGTTCGTTTTCCTGCCCGTCGTTCTTTCAGAATACCCGTGCAAAAAACCGAAAAGGAGCGGATATGAAAAAAAGACGCTTCGTGGATCTGAGTATTGCCATCGAGGCGGGGCTGCCGAGCGACCCCCCGATGATGATCCCGCAGATCAACTACGTGGACCACGGCCAGGGAGCCGAGCAGATGAAGGACTTCTTCCCCGGTGTCCGCAAGGAAGAGCTTCCCGGAGGGCTCGGATGGGCGTTGGAGTTTATGACACTCACCACCCACAGCGGGACCCACCTGGATGCCCCCTATCACTACCACCCCACGATGGACGGGGGCAAGCCGGCTTTCACCATCGACGAGATTCCCCTCGAGTGGTGCTTCAGCGACGGAGCCGTCCTTGATTTCAGCCACAAGAAAGACGGTGAGCGGATCACCGTGAACGACGTGGAGAGGGCCCTCGAGGAAATCCAATACAGGATCAAACCCCTCGACATCGTTTTGATCCGGACGGGCGCCGACCAGGCCTGGGGCACACCCGAGTACCTGGTCAGGGGGGCGGGCATGGACCGGGAAAGCACACTCTACCTCTTGGAGAAGGGCGTGAAGGTCGTGGGGATCGACGCCTGGAGCTGGGACCGCCCCCTTCCATTCATCGCCGAGGAGTTCAAGAGAACGAAAGACCCGAGGGTCATCTGGGAGGCTCATTTCGCCGGCATCGAAATCGGCTATTGCCACATGGAGAAGATGGCAAACCTCTCCGCCATCGGGCGACCCCACGGGTTCACCGTCTGCTGTTTCCCCGTCAAGATCAAGGGGGCAAGTGCCGGGTGGTGCCGGCCCGTGGCCATCCTCGAAGCGCCGTAGCCCCACATCGGCAAATCCCGGCTCTTTTGAAAGGAGGCATTTCATGCTCGTACAGTTCAGTATTGTGCCCCTGGGCTCCGGTGAAAGCATCAGCGAAGGCGTCGCAGAGGTCATCCGGATTGTCGATGAAAGCGGTCTTCCCTACAAAACGAATCCCATGGGTACCGTCGTCGAGGGGGGATGGGACGAGGTGATGGCCCTCATCAGGAAGTGCCATGAAGAGGTGCTGAGGGGGGCATCGAGAGTGCTGACGTCCATATCCATTGATGACCGGCCGGGAAAGCCGGACCGCATCACGGGGAAGGTTCAATCGATCGAGAAAAGGCTCGGGCGGGAAATAAGAAAATGAGCGGGGGTCAGGGCAGGATTCTCTCCGCTATGGAGCGAAGCTCCTCATATTCCCTTGCGACCCGCTCTGAAAGTTCCCTGCTCGGGATCCTGCTCCGGGAGATGTACTCGGAAATTTCCTCTTCGCTCATGTCCTCATAGTCCATCGCCGCGAAATCGATTCCCAGCGGCATGAGACCCACGCCGTCCTGGAACTGTGCCAGGATCGGGAAGATCACCCTCCAGTCTTTCATCATCGGGTCTTTCCTGTTCGTCTGCATCCAGACCACACAGGCATTCCGTATGAATTCTTTTTCATAGGGAAGCATGGTGGCATCATAGATCATGCCCGGCATGGCGTTATCGATGGCAAAATGCATGAAAATACTGGCCACGGCATGGGATTCCTCGATGATGACCTCTGTCATCCCCTTGATGAAATGTCTGTGCCCGGCGGTTTCTGCCATGAATTTCCGTTGATTATTATAGGGTTAGCTGATTTTCACAATTCATCGGTACCGGCATCATACGAGATGTATCCGTGCAGAAATATTTTCTCCGTAGCGTGGTCGAACCCCATGTATTGCAGTTTTCCTGCCATGTGAGGGGCTACGAGCCGGATTTTGACCGTTGAGCCCCGGTCGTGCTATGATTTTCATCATGGCATTATCGGAGTTCACAAGAAAGCTCGTGGAGACGAGGCTTGCCTGGTTCTGCCGGGAGAAAATACCCCTTCATTACAGAAGCAGGATCCGCCTTGGCTTCAAGATCGAAGAGGATTCCGTTACGATCTTCGAGCAGCGGGCGACGTTTACCGATCCGGGCCAGTGGGTGGGTCTGGATGTGGCGCAGTTCCGATGGAATGAACGAGAAAAGACGTGGTCTCTATACTATAGGAATCGCGATTCGAAGTGGCGGGCCTACTACCTCAACCCCAAGGCCGACTTCGAAATCCTCCCGAGGGAAATGGACGAAGACCCCGTGGAGGTCTTCTGGGGGTTTTGAGAAAGGGCGGCCGGAAAGGGGTGTCTTCATCCATTTTAATAAAAAACATGCCCCACATCTACGATTTGTGCTAGAGGAAGATGGCTATGATTGAGCGAATTCTGAAAGCGAAGGAGGATGTCCATGTTTTATTCCGAAAGATGTGATTTCTGCGGAAAATGCCTCGAGTTCTGTCCCTATGTCGATTACGACCTGGAGCGGGCCCAGAAGGAAATGAAAGAGCTCGTAGCGGGGGGGACGCCGCCCATCGTGGGCCTCTGCGTTACCTGCGCATCCTGCAACCTGGTCTGCCCCACCCAGGCCAATCCCTTTGACCTGCTCAACGAGCGCCAGGAAAAGACGGGCGCGCTGGGGATTCCCGAACAGGCCATGCAGAATTTCGCCAAGCTCCAGAACCTGCCGACGGTTGTCAAGAAGGGCAAGGAAGGTGCTCCCGTGATGAATCTGTGTATCGTCGGGGATATGGTCCGTGAACTCCTGGACAATCCGCTCTTCGAGGACCTGACAATCGTCGAAGGCGCCGACTACTTCTGCACCGTAGGATACATCCATCTCGGCAGGCCAAGCCCGGTCAAGAAAGAAGCGAAGCGGTTTATCGACAACCTTGCCGCCCTCGGGGCGAAGGAGGTTGTCTGTTTCCACGATGACTGCTACACCCTGCTGACAACCCTGGCCCAGGAGTATGGACTGAAGGTGCCCTTCCGGCCGATCCATATTTTTGAGTATCTCTACAGGGAACTGCTGAAGAGAAAGGACAAAATCAGGAAGATTCCCCTCAAAGTCGCCTACCAGTCCCCCTGCGCCTCGCGATACACGCAGGGGAAGGACATTTATCTCGATAAGATCTTCGAGCTCCTCGGTGTGGAAAGACCGGCCCGAAAGTACGAGAGGGTCAACGCGCTATGCTGCGGCGCCCCGCTGATGGCCCGCGACAAGGACCGCGCGGCGGCGGTGAAAAAGTGGAACATCGACGACGCGAAAAACGTCAAGGCCGGGGCCATGGTGTTCCTGTGTCCCATGTGTTACCTGAACCTGCGGAAAATCTGCCGGGATGACGGTATTAATCCCGTGTTCATCACGGAGCTGTGCAAGAAAGCCCTGGCGGCCTGAGAAGGGTAAACCCGGGGTCACAATACCCGGCGGGACGCTTCAGTTCAGGATGTTCATGATTTCCGAGAGTTGGAAGATAATCCCCGGCGCGGAGGCCGGGGATTATCTTTAGGGAGGGGTTAGTCACCCTTGGGTCGGAGGTCGGAGACGGTATAATATTTCACGAATGAACGGTCGTTATTCTGCAGATTTTCTTCTTCGCATTTTTCTCTTCCCACACAGATCATGAGGGCGATAGCCAGCAATACGAGAAGGGTCGCACCCGACGCCTTCGGGTATTTCACGCCGTAGACGAGCGGTGAGAGGGCCCATCGTGTCAGCGACCGCAGGTTTTCATGCTCCCGGATAAAATCGGCGATGGGGGGGGACACCCGGTAGTAGAACCTCACAAAGGCCTTCCCGGGAACATTGGCCAGAAGGAATTGATCCCTGAACTGACGCAGGACCATGACCTCCGGGGCCAGATAACTGCCGTACGCTGCCGTGGCGATGAAGCAGCCTCCGCCGCTTCCGCCCCCATCGGACGATGACGAACCCGGACCGGGTTCCGCAGCGGGAACGGCATAAACGATCTCGTCGGAGAAGCCGCTTTCGTTTCCCTCGGAGTCGTAGGCCGTAGCCGCCAGGTAGTAGGTGACACCCGGCTCGAGATTGGAGATCACGCAGTGGGTGTTGTTGCCGATGTCGGCCGAGGCGGTGTAGTTGCCGCTCGATGTCCCGTAGTAGACCCTGTAGCCTGCCAGATCAGGTTCTCCGTTGGCGTCCCATTCAAGACTGATCTGGGCGGCGTGGACAGCGGACGTGAAAATATGAAGGCAAAGGATCGACGTAACCAGGATGGCAAGGCTGATCACGGGGAGAAGACAACCGATCCTTCGGGCGAACTTCACCCGCAGATGTGTCGTCAGCATGACAACAGCACCTCCGTATAGCTGAATTTGCTGGGCCGACGAAATTCAGCACAGGAAAGTGCTGCTTTCGCCTGGCAACCCGGCTACCCTATCCGACGGCTTCGGATTTAGGCCCGTGGCTTTGCGTCCCACCCTTTCGGCGTGGTTTGCCTTTTTCAGACGCATGAACTCTGTTTCATATATCGGCACAAACTCAGAAAGCTTTAGAGCGAAGCTTCATGCCGATCGTTGACCGCCTGCAAAGGAGGCTCCGGTGACGGCTGCACGCAGAGGGGCAGGGGTTTCCGGCCCCACCCTTTCGGGGTGGTTTGCCCTTTTCAGGCAGAACGAGGTCCATGGTTTATCGGCTATTTGACGAAAAGTCTGAGGGCTGAACGGAAAAAAGGGAGGTTGAGGGACGAACAGATATGGATGGATGCGAATAAACGGAGAAACATTGCCGGATAAAAAAAGGCTCCGGCCCTCCAGAAAGAGAGACCGGAACCTTTCAAATATTACCGGGGAAACCCTATGGGGCCGGAGCCGCTTACTGTGTAGCGCACGTACAGATACGGTTTGAGATTATCCTGACGCATGTTTTTGGAATAGAAGGCGACAGTCGTTTCATCGCTTCCCGTCGTCGCGGCGGACTTCAGGAACCACCCGAAGTTCTCTTCGGCGTTGTTCACGAAGATCTTGACGTCCTCCTTGACGTTCCAGCAGAACCAGCCTTCTTTCGTCACCGACTTCAGATCGCTTGCCGTTCGCTCGTAATTCTGGCCGTTCGTCCAGCCGCCCCACCAGAGCTCACCGCCCTTGTACGGCTCGTACCAGGAGGCCTCGAGCTCCTTCCAGTCTTTCCTCATGCGATGGACGGAAACCTGCTCGCCCCAGACCATGTACTGATAGAGGCACAGGTTGGCTTCCTCGATCGTCGCGTTCGGCGGGACCTCGGAAAGATCGAACCGGATGAGACTTCCTCTCCAGTCAGAAAAGCTTCCGAACATCCCGAATTTGCCCCGCACGATCGCCAGACCGCTTGAACTGCCGTAGTTCGCATATTTTTCATAGGTGGGATAGGGGCTTCTGTAGTCCCAGTAACGCCTGTTGCTCGAGCTTATGAAGGTGTCGGCCGCAGGCGGGAGGGAGAGTTCCTTCTCGACCTGTGCGCTCGCGATCTGCACCATGATGGCCGCACCGCCGTAGCTGCCGGGGCCGCAGACTGTGCCGCTGCAGAACTTGAAACCCTGGACAGAGCCTCCTCCGGAGACCGCCTGGTCCCAGTAGACGTTTGACCAGTTGGAGACATCCAGGGCGTTTGTTTCGCCCTGCGGGTAAGTGTCCCAGACGTACTGGCCGTTGCTCTTGTCGCAGGACATGAGATGCGCTTCGTCTTCGGCCACACCGGCAAAGACGCCGATGTAATAGATGGCCCCTGCGGGGAAGTAAGGTGCCCACAGATCCGCGGGGAGATCGTATCGGTAGGTCTGCGTACCCTGGGGTGCCCCCGGTGAAATGGGCGTGTAGGTCCCCGCGTTTGTGCTGTAACCGTCCCACCACCAGTTCGGTGTGGCCGCCACGGGCACGGTTGTGCCGACGGGCTCGCCGCTGTTTACCGTCACCTCGAGATAGCCCGATAGAGGCTCGCCCGGCTGGACGACGATGAGCCTGCTTTCGGTGATATCCTGACCGTTTATGACGGCCCTGTCGAGTGTGATGGTGATTTGTGCCATGGCCGGGGATGATGCTGTGGCCATGAGAAGAAGAAAGACGGTGAGGAAAATGCGCTGTTTCATGATGCCCCCTCCTTGTGTGAGAAGCCGGATTAAATGATCCAATGATATATGCCACAAGGCCCTTCATCAGTTCTTGAGAAGGGAACCTTCACAAAAACGAAGCGCGGTTTGTCATTCAACTCTGGCCGGGGTACGGTAAAAAAATTGGATTTCATAATATCGTTTTGACATCACGGGATGCAAGAAAAATAATCCTTTTGTTAGCAACAAATAGATTTGTCCGCTTTTACTGTTCTGGAAACAGGGATCTTTTCCAGTCAGGTGACGAGCGGCGGAGTTACGCTGTCACAACCTTTTTTGACCTTTTTGGATGTCCCTGGGCATCATAATCGGCTATTTTTCTTGGGCCATGGAAAATGGCCAGGGAGCCATCGACATAACGATGGACCCGCACCTTAGCTCTTACGTAATGGCATCGGTACTTGTTTGCAGGGATTTGCAGCGTCAAGCCGTTGAAACACACGCAGTTGTCAGCCGTCACGGTCCGTTCATAATGCTCGCATAAGATATCGTCAAGATTGGCCCCGACCCACCGCACGAACGCAGAACCTTCTTCAGTGGCCGGCTGCGTGAACTCGGCATTGAAGGCCGGCAGATACACTTCGGAAAGATACCGGTTAGCGGCATCCATCGCCGTGATTCCATGAAGGGCGAGCTCCTTGGGAAGCCTTTCCTGATGAGTCCTAAAGGCACGCTCTGATCGTCCCCGTGCTTCTGGAGAGTAAGCCGGGATCATCTCAATGCCCAGCTGTTTCATGGCTCTACCAAACTGGGTGAGCTGTGTTTTGCTCACCGTGCCCCCTTCTTTGGGCGTGTGCCAATAGTGGCTTGCGCGATCGGTATAGAGTGAACAGAAAAGACCTTGTCTGAGGATAACATCACGCACTCCTCGAAAACTGCTGTCCGTTCCTTCTTCTGGAACAAAAAACATGGAGTAGTGCTCAGAAGTCGCATCGTCCATGGTTACGATCAGGTCCCATTTCTTCCCCGGCACCCATTCGTGGTTGCTTCCATCCTGATGGATCATCATCCCGCGAAGGGGCGATTTCTCACGGCGTTTGCGATGGGCGCCCCGTTTGGACGCCCTGGGAACCGACCCTTTTGATTGCAGGGTGTTCTTAACCCATGTGTAGCTGCGGCTCCCACCGTCGCGCTTATACCACGAATAAAAGTGCTTCACGTTCCAGCCCCTGTATCGTGTCTCATAACGTTCCACAAGGGCCATCACTTCATCTACGGGTGCCCGGCGATGGGATGCCTGGGAAAGCCGCTTATCCTGCAATCCCTTTAAACCTTCCTCTTCGTAGCAATCAATGTAGCGCCGAAAGGTCCGTGAACATACACCCAATATTCTGGCTGCCTCTTCCTGGGTCAACCGACTGTCGTTCCAGCCTCCATAAATCTCCTCAAACCTCATGTTCCGGTTCTCCTGTAGCAACTCTGTCCGTCTCATCTGCCACCTCCAAAGGTGGCAATCCTAAACCGGACAGATTATGTGCTACAAA
>JAPLJU010000015.1 GCA_026388445.1 Deltaproteobacteria bacterium | reverse complement strand
AGAATATCTCGTTCATTCGCGCTTAGCTGTTTGTAGGTTTTTGGCATGATCCGCAATCATAATGCGGAAGCCTAAAAACCGAAAGTGTTGCACTTGCTTATTGAACTCGGGATCCATTCAAATGACGATCATGAACTGAAAGGAGAAAGAGATGAACTGGGAGCAAGTAAAGGGTAACTGGAAGCAATTCAGTGGTACGGTGAAGGAGAAATGGGGCAAATTGACCGATGATGAAGTCGATCAAATCGCCGGTAAACGCGAAATTCTCCTTGGCAAGATCCAAGAAAAATACGGGATCGCAAAAGAGGAAGCCGAAAAGCAGGTCAAGGACTGGGAAAAGACCCACGGTTGATCATTGGTTTCTTTTTATGATTCTGACTTAGAAGCGCGTGGGGCTGAGCCACTCGCCCAATAGGCGGCAGCTCCATCACATTATGGCGGTAGGATATTCTTATAGAGGTTCGCCGGATGCAAAGTATTCCCTTTCACATCCCTTGAAAGTCGAACTGCCGAGTCGGATCGAGTCATTTAGACAGCAAAACAATCAACAAAACCAAGGAGGTAAGAGCCATGAAGTATTCTTTTAAATGCCCTGCACCCTGCAATTACGAAATCAAGGTGGATGCCCAGAATGATGATGAGGCAATGAGCAAAATGATGGCAGCAGGCAAGGTCCACGTCAAAGAAGCCCATCCCGACAAGCCGCCGATGTCAGAACAACAGTTTAAGGATATTTTGAAGAAAGGCATGAAGAAGGCATGAAGAAGGGATGAGGATGCCCGGTGAATCTGATGATAAGAAAATCCACTTTAAATTGAAAGATGGAGATATGTCAGCCATCTCTCAGCAGACAAGAAAAGGGGTTAGCCATCATCGGGCTAGCCCCTTGATTTTATTCCTTCCTTTTTTTCATGCTTGACTAGTAAATATTGCCGCGTATTAGAGGAAAGAGAATATGCTCCATCTCGGGAATCCAGGGTTAGGGCGCTCCGGGCCGCAAACCTTAGGGATTGGCCGGTAGGAGAACGATTGGTGACGTGCCCACCGGTTTGTTCCTACAACGAATGGGACCCGCTCGAGGAGGTCGTTGTCGGGCGCCTCGAGGGCGCGATGATCCCGTCCAAACACCTCACGGTCAGCTTCAACATCCCCCAGAGGCTGACGGGGATCTATAAGCTGGTCGCCGGACTTCCTTATCCCAAGTTTGTCGTGCGCCCGGCACAGCGCGAGCTGGACGAGTTCATTCACATCCTCGAGGCGGAAGGCATCACCGTGCGCCGGCCGGCGGTGACGGACTTCTCCGTCACCTACAAGACGCCGCATTGGCAGTCGAAGGGTTTCTGCGCGGCCTGCCCGAGAGACGGGCTTCTCGTCGTCGGCGATGAGATCATCGAGACGCCGATGGCCTGGCGGTCTCGTTACTTCGAGGTGGACGCCTACCGCCCGCTGCTCAAGGAGTACACGGCGAGAGGGGCGAAGTGGACCACCGCGCCGCGCCCGGCACTGGTCGATGCGCTCTACAACCACGACTATCGCCTCCCCGAAGCGGGCGAGCCGCTCCCCTTCGTCGTGAACGAGTATGAGCCCGTCTTCGACGCCGCCGACTTTGTCCGCTGCGGCCGGGACCTGTTTGGCATCCGCAGCAACGTGACGAACGAGTCCGGCATTCATTGGCTCAGGACTCACCTCGGCGACAGATTCCGCATCACCCTGCTCGAGACCCGCTGTCGCCAGCCCATGCACATCGATTCGAGCCTTATGCCGCTCGCACCGGGGAAGCTGCTAGTCAATTCGGACTACATTGATCCGAGCCGGCTCCCGCCGATGTTCGCCTCGTGGGACCTCCTCATCGCCCCTGAACCGAACCCCATCCCATGGCGCATCCCCTCGATGTGTAGCCGCTGGCTCAGCATCAATGTGTTGATGCTCGACGAGAAGCGAGTCATCGTGGAGCGGTTGCAGGAGTCTCTCATCAAGAAGCTCAAGGACTGGGGCTTCGAGCCAATCCCCTGTTATTTTGCCAACTATGCCCCCTTCGGCGGCTCCTTCCACTGCGCGACCCTCGACGTGCGGAGGAGAGGCGAGCTACAGTCGTACTTCTGAGCACCGACTTTTCAGGTGAGCCGTTCCAGACGAGACATTCACGCTCACCCGATACTTGGCCAGGTGAGCAAATGGAAGTCTGCAAAACGCTGGTGTCAGCTTCTACTCTCGTTACCCTGAAGATTCTCGGTCGCTATTCAGTTCAATCCGGAGTCCTTAATTCTGACAGCTGTACACTGCTAAAACTTCGTAGGTGTAAGCGCTAATCGGGACTTCAATTAGGAGACCTAAAGAAGGGGCTTTTTTAATGAAATGGAGACAAAATGGAGACACAAAAAGAAAAGGGGTTAACAGCGAATTGCTAACCCCTTGTTATCCATGGTGGGTCAGGGCGGGATTGAACCGCCGACACCCGGATTTTCAGTCCGGTGCTCTACCAGCTGAGCTACCGACCCGTTCGATGACCCTGTTTCGAAGGCCTGTTTGGTAATAGATATCCCCTCCTTTGTCAAGGGCTTTTTTGTCCAGAGGTCCGGCCGTGCCTCATATTCCGCCCTGATGACGACGGTCCCCGCGATCTTGTCGTGCCACCCCTGTTTCCGCCCGTCAAAGGCGATCCATATAAAGCCCAGGTTCATGCAGACGGCGTTAATGAGGTATCCCACCCACCGGAGGAACGCGAGCCCCGGCCGCATGGACTCCCCCGTTTCCTGCATGACCTTGAGGCCCAGGATTTTCTTGCCCAGTGTCTGTCCCATCGTCCCGTGAAGGTAGGTGAAGTACGCCATGCTGAGCAGGCCGGTCAGGAACTGGTAGAGGAGGACGTACTTGAGACTGAGCCCCAAGAACATCTCCTCGTCGAAGATCATCTCCCTCGTCTGGATCCCGAGGCTCAGGGCGGTCCCGCCGATGAGGAAAAGGAGCCAGCCGATCGCGGTGAGGATCATCTCGTCGATCATGAAAGCAAAAAAGCGCTGCCAGAATCCACCGTAGATATAGGTCATGTTTTTGGCTCCGTCTCATTGGGTTCAGTAAAACCGCCGAGGGCGTACTGAAGAATGGCCAGGACCGCCAGCGCCGCCGTTTCGACCCGCAGGACCCTTCCTCCCAGGCTTGCCGTCACGAACCCGGCCGACTTCGCCCTGTCGATCTCCGACGGGGCGAAGCCCCCTTCGGGGCCCACGACGGCAAAAACGTCTTTGACGCCGAAAGCATTCTCCCTGAGGATCTGCCGGAGAGATCTTTCAGGTTCCGCTTCCCAGAAGATGACCTTCAGGCTGCCCGCGGCGGCCCGGCTCAATACCTTTTCAAAGGGGAGGATGCCGGGTATCTCCGGCACGTCGGACCTCCCGCACTGCTCGGCCGCCTCTGCGGCGATTTTCCGCCATCGGATGAGCTTTTGCTCAATTTTGTTTTCCTGGATCTTCGGGATCGATCGCGCGGACGTGAAGGGCAGGATTCCCGTTGCGCCCATTTCTGTCGCCTTCTGGATGATCCATTCGAGCTTTGTCCCTTTGGGGAGCGCCTGGGCGAGGGTGATCTTGGGGGCCGGTTCGACGGGGATGCGATTTTTTGCGGTGACTCTCATGTGCGCCTTGCGGCCGCCGAGGCCGGTGATGACGGCGCTGTACTCGAAGCCCCGCCCGTCAAAAAGGGTGGCAGCGTCGCCCACCTTGAGTCGCAGCACGTTCCGGAGATAATGCAACTGATCGGCCGGGAGCTCCAGGCTCTCACCCGGCTCCGCCGTCCGGGGGAAATAGATCCGGGGGATCATCCGTTTATCCTGGAAGGTTTCTTGAAGACGTAGCTGAGCCACTCCTTGTCGGTGATCGCCCGGTGTGTGGTGAGCTTATCCTTTAAGAAGGCTTTTTCGATGTCTTTGCGATTCTGTTCGATGATCCCGGAGATGATGAGATATCCCCCCGGCTCCATCATCTTGACGAGGTGGGATTTGATCTTGACCAGGGCGTCCGCCGTCAGGTTCGCCACGATGAGTTCAAAGGTCCCCTTGATCTTGACCACGTCGCTGTTGACGATGACCACGCGGTCTCCCACCCGGTTGACGGCGACGTTCTGGTGGGCGATTTCCACGGCCTGGGGGTCTATGTCAACACACATGACGCTCTTGGCGCCGAGCTTCGCCGCGGCTATGCCCAGGATACCGGTGCCCGTCCCCACGTCGAGGACGCGCCACTCCCGGAAACTCCGATCCTTCAGGAGGATCTCCTCCATGGCCTCGAGACACATCCACGTCGAGGGGTGCTGCCCGGTGCCGAAGGCCATACCGGGGTCGATATCGATGACCGTGTCCCGGCTCGTGGCCTGATACCTTTCCCAGGTGGGCTTGATGACGATGCTCCGGGTGACCCGGAGCGGTTTGAAGTACTTCTTCCACTGCTCTTCCCAGTCGGGGTCGACGATGACCTCGGTGGCGAGGTGCGGTCGCTCCAGGTCGGGAAACAGGTCGCTGAGACTGTCGATATAGGTGGTGAGGGAGGTGATCAGGGACTGGTCCGAGGCATTCGAGGGGATAAAGGCGTTCAGCACACCCTTGGAAGGGGGTTCCGGTGTATCCGTGAGCGCCGATGTCTCCAGCTCTTCCTGGGAGACCCCCTGGGCTCCCAGTTCCGTGAGGAAGTTCGAGAGTCCCTCGGCTAACTCGGGTGGCGTGGTGATGGTGAATTTGAGCCACTTTTCACGCCCGCTCGTCGCCTTTTCCGTCTTGGCCGGCATAAATCCTCTCCCTCTGAAGAGATGAATCCGCGAAGGTTTTCCGTGATGAAGTCACGTTTTTTGGACGTCGTGAATGTATAGCTTTTTTTTCGTAACATTGCAAGTAACTTGAATTTTCGCTGTCATCATGATAACTTTCACATCCTTGTTATTGCGTTCTTTTGCGAGGGACATGATAATGAAATACTATCCCGTGTGCCTGGATGTCTCCGGCAGGAGATGTGTCATCATCGGCGGAGGCGAGGTGGCCGAGCGCAAGGCCCGGAGACTGACGGACTGCGGTGCGGAAGTCCTCGTGGTGTCGGAATCCCTTTCTTCGGCGCTTCAGGCCATGAAAGCCGACGGACGCTTGAGCCACATCAAGGCGGGCTACAGCAGGGACTTGATTGAGGGGGCCTTTCTCGTGATCGGGGCCACGGATCGTGCCGAGGTCAACGAGGCCGTCAGCCGTGACGCGAGGAAGCAGGGAATCCTTGTCAACATCGTCGACGATCCCGGACGCTGCAACTTCATTCTTCCCTCCCTTTACCGCCGGGGGGATCTCCTGATCGCCATCACCACCGGCGGGAAGAGCCCGGCCCTTGCGAAGAAGCTGAGACAGGAGATGGGCCGCCATTTCGGACCAGAGTATGAAACCTTTCTAAAGATTATGGGACAGATCCGGGGGAAGGTCATCTCCCGGGGATACCCCTCCGAGAAAAACAAAGCCCTGTTCGAGTCTATCATTGAATCGGACATCATCGATCACATCCGCGGAAAGCGGTGGGACAAGGTCAAGGAGGTGATTCGAAACCTCACGGGAGAAGAAATCGAGGTCGACAAATAATGGAAGCGACACTCTTCAAAGCGGCCCTCCTGGGCTATCTGGTCGCCACACTCGGCTACATGGTCTCCCTGATGGTCAAGAGGGTTGTGTTCGCCAGGGCGACGGTGTGGATCCTGCTCGCTGCTTTTGTGATCCACGGGGTTTCACTGGCCCTCCGGTGTTTCAGCCGGGGCCTGACCCCCGCCATTCATCCCCACGAGACGCTGTCCTTCTTTGCCTGGGCCATGACGGGAACCTATCTCGCCTTCCAGCTCAAGACAAAGACCCGGGTGCTGGGCGCCTTCGTATCTCCCCTGGCCTTTCTCCTCATGGTCGTTGCCTCCAGCCGGCTGGGTGTTGATGTCTCCGTCCCCGACATCCTGAAGGGGACCCTGGTGCCCGTTCATGTGGCACTGTCCGTCATCGGGGAGGCGCTTCTGGCCATTGCCTGCGGGGCCGGCATCCTGTACCTGGCCCAGGACAGCCAGATCCGGCAACGAAAGATGACGCCGATGAGCCGCTACCTGCCGTCGCTCGACGACCTGGACCGCGTCAATCATGTCAGTCTCCTGGCCGGTTTTACCCTGCTGACTCTGGGTCTCCTCGTGGGCTCTGTCTGGGCGAGCACGGTCTGGGGAAGGCCTTGGCCGTGGGACCCGAAACTCATGTGGACATTGGCGGCCTGGTTTTTCGGGCGTCAATTCATTTTTTAAAACAGTGCACCGTTTTCAATAGGATCATGAATATCTTTTTGATCGGCATGAATCACAAGACGGCTCCCCTCGAGATCAGGGAGAGGCTCGCCTTTTCATGCGGTGACGGCGTGGACCCCCTCAAGGAAATCATGAGGGGACCGCAGATCATGGAGGCCCTCTATCTGTCAACCTGCAACCGCGTGGAGGTGCTGGCCAGCACCCTGGAGATGAATGAGGCCATCGAGAGCATGAAGGCCTTCATCCTGGCACAGGGGAATCTGGGGCGGGGGGAGATGGAAAAATGTCTCTACGTCCACCGCGGAAGCGACGCCGTGCGACATCTCTTTCGCGTGGCCTCGAGCCTGGATTCCATGGTGATGGGCGAACCGCAGATCCTGGGGCAGATCAAGGATGCCTATCGGCAGTGCGTGGAGGGGAACGCCTCCGGCGTCATCATGAACAAGCTTCTGCACCACGCCTTCCGTGCGGCCAAGCGGGTCCGCACCGAGACAGCCATCGCAGAGAACGCCGTATCGGTGAGCTTCGCCGCCGTGGAGCTTGCGAAGAAGATCCTCGGGCATCTTCAGGGCAGGTCGATCCTGCTCATCGGGGCCGGGGAAATGTCGGAGCTCGCGGCGCGGCATCTCATCCAGCACGGAGCGGAACGGATCAGCGTGGCGAACCGCACCTACGCCAGGGCCGTGCGGCTTGCCGAGGAGTTTCACGGCATCCCGGTCGATTTTGAACACCTGGAGGAAAAGCTGCAGGAGGTGGACATCGTCATCAGCTCCACCGGTGCCGCAGGATACATCATCAGCAAAGAGATGATCCAGGCAGCGCTTCACAGGCGCAAGAACCGGCTTCTCTTCCTGATCGACATCGCCGTTCCCCGGGACATCGATCCGGCCGCCGGCGAAGTGGACAACGCCTACCTCTACAACATCGACGACCTCCAGGAAGTCGTCGACGAGAACATCCGGGGCCGCCTCAAGGAGGCGGAAAAAGCGGAACAGATCATCGACGAGGAGGTCGTGAAATTCACGGACTGGTTCAACACCCTGGAGGTGGTCCCCACGATCGTGTCGCTGCGCGACAAAGTGGAGGGGATCATGAAAGGTGAACTGGACAAGACGCTTTCGGGTATGCAGCACCTGGGTGAGGAGGAGCGAAGGAACATCGAGATCCTCGCCTCGTCCATCGTGAACAAGATTCTCCACGATCCCATCACGGGACTCAAAGAAGAGAGCCAGAACGGCAGTGCCATCCCGTTCGTTGCGGTGCTGAGGAGGTTATTCAAACTGGACAGGGAGTGATTGGCTGCCGATAAAGACCGCAGCCAGTTTTGAATTTTGAATGTTGAGTTTTGAGTTTGGGGATGAGCATCGAAAATTTAATTCATAACTCATAATTCAAAATTGGCGGTAGCGTGTGGCCTGAGTTGCGAGTTTTGAGTTGTGAGATGAGTATAAGGTATAGGGATGCCGTTATACGGTATGGGGTGTACGGTACACGGCAATCTTTGGACCGTAAACCTCGAGGCGTAGACCACGAGATCACCTGTCGCTTGCGGTATGACCAAATAGACCAAACGGACCAAATAGACTAGACAGACGACTATTCGGAGGACGATAAGATCAAGGAGAGATTGAGAGTCGGGACGCGGGGGAGTCAGCTGGCGCTCACGCAGACGAACTGGGTTGTTGAGCGGCTGAAGAAAAAGCACCCGCGGATAACGATCGAAGTCGTCCCGATCAGGACGACGGGCGACAAGGTGCAGTCGGTGTCCCTTTCCGTCATCGGCGGGAAGGGTGTCTTTGTCAAGGAGATCGAGGAGGCGCTCCTTCGCGGCGAGGTGGACATCGCCGTTCACAGCATGAAGGACATGCCCTTCGAGATCCCCGGGGATCTCGCCATCGGAGCCATCCCCGAGCGGGAAGACCCTCGCGATGTCTTCATCTCCGGTGACGGCCGGAGGCTGGATGATTTGAAACCGGGGGCGAGAATCGGAACGGGGTCACTCCGCAGGGGTCTTCAACTCCGGAGCCTTGTCCCATCCGTCGAGGTCGTCTCCATCCGGGGAAACCTGGACACGAGGATCAGGAAGATCGAGCGGGAAAAGCTCGACGGCATCATCGTCGCAGCGGCGGGTCTTCGAAGGATGGGCTGGGAGGACCGGGCAACACAGTTTATTTCCGTGAATCAGATGATCCCCGCCGTCGGTCAGGGGGCGCTTGCCGTCGAACTCCGAAGGGCGGATGACACTACAAGGGAGATCGTCTCCTTTCTGAACGACCCGGCTACGGCCCTGGCCGTGATGGCCGAAAGGGCCTTCCTGGGCATGCTTGGCGGGGGGTGCCAGGTTCCCGTTGCGGGGCACGCAACGATCACCGATGACGTGCTTCACCTGCAGGCCCTCGTCGGAAATATGGACGGCTCCGTCGTTCTGAGGGACGAGGTAAAAGGCCCCATCGGGGAGAATATTCATCTGGGGAAATCGCTCGCCGAGAGAATTCTCTCGAGGGGAGGCCGTGAGATTCTCGCTGCCGTCTATGCCTGTCGTGAGTAAAAGACAAACGTTCCGCAGCAAGCCTTCAGAGGTCCCGATATGAAAGAGCAAAAAGGGTTGGTCCTCATCGTCGGTGCCGGTCCCGGTGATCCCGGCCTCATCACCCTCAAGGGGGTGAGGGCGCTCATGCGGGCCGATGTGATTGTCTATGACCAGCTCGCTAGCGCCGAGCTTCTCCAGTTTGCCCAGAAAGATGCGCGCCTCATTTACGTGGGGAAGAAGGGAGGGGATCACACGATTCCGCAGAGAGAGATCAACGATCTTCTCGTCCTCGAGGCGAAGAAG
>JAPLJU010000226.1 GCA_026388445.1 Deltaproteobacteria bacterium | reverse complement strand
TTCTTTCAATAGATCACCATTATCAGGGTTCATCAAAGTATTCCTCCTTGATTATTCAGCGACGATGTCTTGCACGCCAATATCTTTTAATCCTTCGTTGATGTGCTCCCGTATGAACTTCGTCACTTGCGGGTGACTGAGGGGAACATCCTCGAGTTCTTTTTTCAGCTCCCTGGTATCGAGCGTATAGCTCTGGCCGTTGATACTGTGATGGTAAAGAAAATCAACGCCGGGGTTTCCCAGGATGAGGCCGATCAGGGAAGAGGCAATGTTTCCCAGGGGCTGACGGTCGATGTGCCCTCGCCGGAATTTCGCGGTGACCGTCGTTCCTCCACCCACCTCCGAATCCAGCCGGAATTCGCCTCCCGTGTTCGTTGAGGCATTTTGCAGCATGGGAAGACCCAGCCCCACTTTTCTGACCTTTTTGGTTGTGTAAAAGGGGTCGAGGGCCCTTTGACGCTCCTCGGCATTCATCCCTTTGCCGTTGTCGGCTATTTCCAGCACATAAAGGTCCTTCTCGAAGTCCTCCACGATACGAATCGTGACGAGCTTTGCACCGGCCCTGACGGAGTTTTCCGCGATGTCCAGGATATGCATGGCAAGCTCGAGCATGCCTCACTCCTGAATGTAACGGCCGTTACGCTTCTCGAAAGCCATCTTCAGTTCGGAGAGGGTTCCCCTTTCCAGATAAATCTTTGTCACCCCCTGACCGACCTCTCCAGGGCGGTGGGCATCCGAGAACTCCACGAGAGGGTAGGCTGCGAGCTCCGGGAATCGAGTCCTGGCGCCCTTCAGGCCGGTCCTGGGGGAGACCTCCACGGCGTCGAGCGCAAGGTCGCTCGGAATGAATCCCAACTGCCCCAGCAGGCTGAAACCCTCCCGATCGATATGGGAGGCGATGACGAGTCCGCCGAGTTCGTGTATCCTCCCGACGATCCGATCCAGCGGGATTCCGGTGGCACCGATGAGAAGCCTTTCGTTCAGCCCCTCCACCTCGTCCAGTTCATTGACGATGGCCTGGCAGCCGAAGATCGCTTCGTCGTTCTTCCCGGGCAGATTCGCGTACACAAGATCCTGAAGCTTCAGCAGGCCCTCCTGGCTTTCAAAGAGCGCCAGCACGTGAACTTCTTCGCTGCTGGTCACTTCCATGCCCGGGAGGACAATCAGGTTCGTTCCTTCAGCAGCCTTGATGGTGTACCCGACATTTTCCGATGCGTTGTGATCGCAGACGGCTATGATGTCCAGACGCTCGTCAATCGATTTCCGGACCAGGGCCCTCGGTGACATCTCAAGGTCGGCACAGGGGGAGAGACATGTATGCATGTGCAGATCGCAGCGAAAAGCCCTGATCATGGACTTCCAATCTTGTAATTCTTCATTTATCCCCGGCGGGCCCGAGACGAATGAGGTGTTTCCTGAAGTAATAACCTTTCTCCGAAAGGGGAGTCTTTTATCATCCAGTCCCCCGCGTGGGGCCGGAACAGGATATATGAAAGAGCCATCCGGATATTTCGCGTTAAGTTGAAATCAATTTGTAAATCTTCCCAGCGACCTCGAAGCCCGGATCCGTGGCGATCAGGATGGGAATGCCTTCCCGGGTCGCTTTTTCCAGGGTGTCCGGGGCCGGTTCGCTGCCCTGGACCAATATAATGGCCGCGAGGTCTTTTAACGATGCCACGGCCACGATGTTCTGATGGATCTGGCGGGTAATCCATACATGGCCTTCCTGGCTGTTGGCGATGACGTCGCTCAGGAGGTCGCCCACATACCCGCCTTTGACCTCCCGGTTGAGGGCATTGCCACCGCAACCGACCTTGAGATTCAATGCCTTGACAATGGCTGCGAGATCCATAAACCTTCGTCCTCAGCTTCTGCTTCCCGACCACTGCGGGTGGTCGGGGTGTCACTTTAAGTATAGGTATCAACCCACTGCGGATGGTCGGGATGTAACTTCAAGTCCAGGTTGAAAACGACCATTTTAACGTAGGTCCCCACACCTACCTCGGAGGAGATGAAGAAGTCATCGGCGTATCGTTTCATGTTACTCAGACCCATACCCGCGCCGAACCCCATCTCCCGAACCTGTGCCGTTGCCGTTGAATAGCCCTCCTTCATGGCCAGTTCGATGTCCGGGATCCCGGACCCTTCGTCCTTGGCCTCGATCTCTACGGACTGATCATCGGCGTGAAGAACAATCTGTCCTTTCTTGGCATAAGAAACGATGTTGATTTCCGATTCGTAACACACGATGGCAGCGCGTCTGACCGTGTCCCTGGGAAGTCCAAGCTCCTTCAGGATGCCCTTGATCTCACTGGACACATTGCCCGCCGCCTGGAAGTTTCCCCCTTCTACAGAGAAGGTTTTATCATAACTCATTGGCCGCCGCCCTTACTACTCGGTGCCGACTTTTTCGATGCAACCGACGATGCCGCTGCGGTGGAGACGGCCTGAGGTTTCAAAGAGGATATATTTCGTCGAGAGGATGGGGATCTTGAGCTGCTCCGCAAGCTTCACCGTTTCCTCTGAGGGCTTCTTGCCGCGGACCATGATGATGGCGGATATGTCAAGGATGTCCGCCGTTCGGACGACCTGTGGATTTGTAAGACCCGTCAGGAGCAGACTTTCGGTCTTTGCGAAGGCCAGAACATCGCTCATCAAATCGGCGCTGAAGGCGGTTTTAATCTCCTTCCCCAGCTGTTCCCGGCCGACGATGACCTCGGCATCCAGGATATCCTTCACGTCATTAAGGGTCACGTCGTCCTCCTGCGAATGCGTTTTTGATTCTGGAACCAATAAAAAATGATTTTTCCCGCTGTGGTCGGGAGTGCCGTTTTCACGACACGAAGATGCCGGAACAGATGGCCGCCCTGTGTCTTAAAATCCATTGGTGACTAACACGGGCAGGCGTGGTTAGTCAATAAAATTGTTCCTCGAATTTATCGTGCGAATATGCCCGAATTCCTTAAAGATTCAAGCAAAAAAAATAATTCATTATTTTTCTTGACAGGCGCCTCCGGAGGGTGTACGAATTGACCACTAGTCATAAAGTGACCAGCGTTCACATCGCAGGCGCCTGTCGGGGGAGGTTGGGGATTTTGGGGCTCGAGGAAAGAAGAAACCGGGAAAAAGAACGGAGGCGGGAGACCATCCTGAAAGCCGCCCGCCGGGATTTCATGAAAAAGGGGTTCAAGGCCGTCACGGTGGACGCCATCGCCCAGAGGGCCCAGCTCAGCAAAGGCGCCATCTACCTTTATTTCAAGAGCAAGGAAGAGATCTACGCCCAGGTCCTCATCCGGGACATCGAGAAATTTCATGACCACGTTGCCGACATCTTCCACGGTGGAGACAGTGCGTCGGAGGTCCTGACCCGTTTTGCCCGGATTTATACCGACTTCTTTTTGAATGAACGGGAGCTCTTCAGAATCCTCATGGCGTTCATGGTTCAGCCCAATCCACTCAATATTTCCGAGCAGATCAACGATCACATCATCCGGAACACGAATAAAACCATCGGCATCATCGAAAGGATCTTTCAGTACGGGATTGAAAAAGGGGAATTCCCAGGCTGCCGGAACATCAGACAGTGCCGGAATGCCCTATGGGGCCTTCTGAACGGCATCATCGCTCTTCATCTTTTCACCGGCAGGGAGGAAACCCGGGAGGAGAGAATCCGTTCAACGATCAGCGGCGGGCTGGATGTTTTTCTTCGAGGGCTGACCACTAATCAGGAAACAGATTCAAAGTCTTGAATTCAAAAAAATCGAGCGAAGGGAGGCTTCCATGGGTAACACATTGGTAAACAGGAGAGACCAGGATTTTGTTCTCTATGAACAGCTCGACATTCAGAAGCTTTTCGGCCGTGAGCATTTCGCGGATTACTCCAAGGAAACGGTCGACATGATGCTGAACGAGGCCGAAAAGATGGCCGTCGAGATCATTCTGCCGACCCACGAAGACGGAGACAAGGTGGGTGCGGCCTTCAAGGAGGGAAAGGTTTTCGTACCCAAGTCCTACCACGACGCGTACAAGAAATTCACGGAGGCGGGGTGGCTCAGCGCGATGAGAAGCCCTGATGTGGGAGGACAGGGAATGCCGGCTTCGGTGTCTGCCGCCTGCTATGAGCTTTTCAATGCCGCCAACTTTTCCTTCATCATGTACGGGGGGCTGACGACCGGATCGGCGGGGCTCATCGAAACTTTCGGCACGAAGGAACTGAAGGAAAAGTACATGTTCAAGATGTACAGAGGAGAGTGGGCAGGGACGATGTGCCTCACGGAGCCGGGAGCGGGCAGCGATGTAGGTGCTCTCAAGACCACGGCGAAGAAGCTTCCCGACGGGACCTACAGCATTACAGGCAACAAGATCTTCATCTCGAGCGGCGATCATGACCTCACACCCAACATCGTCCACGCCGTGCTGGCGCGGATCGAAGGGGATCCCCAGGGGACAAGAGGGATATCCATCTTCGCCGTCCCCAAGTACCGCGTGAAGCCCGACGGCACGATTGGAGAATTCAACGACGTGAAGACGGGAAACATCGAGCACAAGATGGGCATCAAAGGCTCAGCCACCTGC
>JAPLJU010000107.1 GCA_026388445.1 Deltaproteobacteria bacterium | reverse complement strand
ACGAAGGAGCTTTCCCAGAATGTCCGCAGGGGACATCCGGCCTGAAAACTCGTATTCTCCCGCCCGGACCTGCCTCGTTCCGTTTCTCAGCAAGGCGAGAAGATGAAAAAGTTCCCGTTGCCGCACAAGGCCTTCACCCTCCAGGATGTCCATCACGCGGCTGAAAGAGGCTCCTCTGGGGATGTCGACCGCCCGCAGCGGGATGTTCCTGTCGACGGGATTCTTGGCGTACACCATCAAGATCAGCAGGGGAACGACAATGAAAACGGCTGCCATGGCGAAGAGGAAAAAGAATTTCTTTCCGGAGAATCTCATTCGTTGCCCTTGACCCCGTCCTTTTTCAGATGGTCCAGGTAATCCTGCAGGATGATCATGGCGGCGAGTTTGTCCACGACGGCCTTTCGTTTTTTTCGGCTGACCTTTGCGTCCGTGAGGATCGCCTCAGCCTGGCTGGTTGTGAGGGTCTCATCCCACTTGAAGATCGGGATGGAAAACCTCTTTTCGAGGATTCCGGCGAAGCGGTTGACCTTTTCGCACTGGATCCCCTCGGTGCCGTTCAGTCGCAGGGGATATCCGATCACGATTTTTTCAACAGCAAACTGCCGGGTGACCTTCTCAAGGGCCGCCAGATCCTTCTCGAGGCCCTTTCGCGTCAGCGTGGGAAGGCCCTGGGCGGTGATCCCCATCTCGTCGGAAATGGCGATCCCGAGTCTTTTTTCTCCGTAGTCCAAGCCGAGAATGCGCATATCCTGTTCCGTTGAGAGGGTCTGTTAACACGGACCCGCGCTTCTGACAACCCCTTTCTGGCGGGAGTCGCGGCGGCAGCGCTCGTTTTTAATAGTTGTTTAAATGCCGCTGTTTTGTTATTTTTTCGAGACCCCGGCCTTCCGCGGAAGGACATGACAGGAAATCGCAGTTCGAATCGCCACGGGGTGAGCGACCTTTCAGGACAGAAAGAACCATCGAATGAAGCATATCGTTCTCGGCACGGCTGGACATGTGGATCATGGAAAAACGGCTCTGGTCAAGGCGCTGACCGGTGTGGACACCGACCGCCTCAAGGAAGAAAAGGAGAGGGGAATTACCATTGAGCTCGGCTTTGCGCCCCTCGATCTGGAGGGTGACCAGAAGATCGGTGTGGTCGACGTGCCGGGCCATGAAAAATTTGTGAAGAACATGGTCGCCGGTGCCACGGGGATCGATCTCGTCATCATGGTCATCGCGGCCGATGAGGGGGTCATGCCGCAGACGAGGGAACACCTCGACATCTGCACGCTCCTCGGTATTCGGCACGGTGTCGTGGTGCTCACCAAGGTCGATCTCGTGGATGAGGAATGGCTTTCCCTCGAGAGGGATGACATCCGGGAATTTCTGAGGGGGACCTTTCTGGCGGATGCGCCGATAATCCCCTGTTCCGCCGTAACGGGCAGAGGCATCCCGGAACTTCGACGGGTGATCGGGGAGGCCATCTCCATCCTTGAGGATCGGCGCGACTCAGGTCTTTTCCGGCTTCCCATCGATCGGGTGTTCACGATGAAGGGCTTCGGCACCGTGGTCACGGGAACCCTCGTCTCCGGAAAGGTGGAGGTCGGGGATACAGTAAAGGTCATGCCCTCGCAGATCCAGGCCAAGATCAGGGGGATTCAGGTGCACAATGAAAGCCAGGAGGCTGCCGAGTCCGGACAGCGGACGGCCATCAACCTCCAGGGCGTTGAAAAGGAAACGGTCTTGAGGGGGGAGGTGCTGACACATCCCGGGATCTTTGAATCCTCTCAACGGCTCGACGTTTACCTTCACTATCTGCGCGGCGGCGAGAGGAAGCTCAAGACGAGGAGCCTGGTGAGATTCCACACGGGTACAAGCGAAATGATCGCAAGGGTTCTTCTCCTCGCCCGGGAGGAGATCGAGCCCGGTGAAAAAACATTTGCCCAGGTGCTTCTGGAATCCCCCGTCGTCGTCATGGGGCGGGACCGCTTCGTCCTGCGGAGCTACTCTCCCGTGAGGACCATTGGCGGCGGCGAAATTCTCGACCCCCATGGACGGAAGCAAAAAAAACGGGTCATCGACAGATTTCTCGGGGAACTGGAGGTCCTTCATTCCGGAAACGACACCGAAAGGGCCGAGACCATCATCGGCCGAACGGGACCCGCAGGTCTTTCCGCCTGGGACCTCGCCGTCCGGATGGGTGCCGCCATGGCTGATCTCCAGAAGATCCTCAGGGACCTGGTCCAGAAAAAGAAGGTCATCCTGCCGGAGAAGGACGGCTCGAGAATCATCGCCTACCCTGTGTACCAGGCCCTTCAGGACAGGCTGCTCACCGAGATCGAAGGTTATCACCGCAAGCATCCTCTGAAGGAAGGCATGTCGAAGGAGGAACTCCGGATGATCCTTCCCGCGGAGGTCGATTCTAAGCTTTTTAATATGGCCGCGAAGGAACTCGAGAAAGAAAGCCGTATCGCTGTGGAGAAGGAAAGTGTGCGCCTGACGGGCCATCGGGTGAGCCTGAAAGGTGAGCTTGAGGGACTGAAAGCGAAGATCGTCCAGGCCTACCTCAAAGCGACACTATCCCCCCCTTCGGTGAAGGAGGTTCTGGAACGATTCGATTCGAAACCCGAGGAGGTCCAAAGCGTTCTCGGTGTTCTCCTCAAGGAGGGAGTCATTGTGAAGGTAACGGAAGATTTGTACTTTCACAGGGACCCCGTGAATCAACTGAGAGACGATTATATAAGGCTCCTCGCGAAAGACGGGAAGGCGACGCCGGCAACCTTCAAGGATCTCACAGGACTGACCCGCAAGTTCATCATCCCGCTCATGGAATATTTTGACTTGACCAAACTCACCATACGGGTGGGTGATCACCGGATGCTCAGGGAGCGCAAGGAGAAATGAAAAAGAAGGCCGCCGGAGGTAGCGAACGGGTTCGGATCGTCTCCTATGACGGGAGAAAAGCCTCGACGGCGTCATCCCGCATCATCCGGGAGCGGATGGTCGAAATCGTTCTCAACGGCCGGCGGGTCATCAGCGTCGCCTGCACGGGCCATCACCTGAAGGAGCTCGCAGTGGGGTTTCTCAAGTCGGAAGGGGTCGTTGATAAAAAGGGGGAAATCCTCGCCATGAACGTCGCAGCGGACGGCGGCCGTGTTGAGGTGCGTGTTGCTGCGAGGATGAGTCGTGGGATGCTTGGAAAGCATGCCGGACGGACCCTTGCCTCGAGCGGTGCTCGCGGTGTGGTTCACTATGGTCACGCCGAAAGGGGCCCGAAAAAGCGGATCATCGGTGAAGTAGTCCTCACGCCCCGGAATGTCTTGAAGCTGATGAGCGGGCTGCTGCGCTCAGCCGTCATGCATGGGGCCACGCGGGGGACCCACTGCTCGGCCCTGGCCTCACCGGAGCGGATCATCGTCGTCCGGGAGGATATCGGAAGACATAACACCATCGACATGCTGGCGGGCCATGCCCTTTTAAAGGGCCTTTCCCTATCGGACAAGGTGGTCCTGACCACGGGTCGGATATCCGCCGAGATCGTCCACAAGATCCGTATCATGGGCACTCCCGTCATCGTATCCCACTCGGCGCCCACCTCGAGGGCCGTCGCCCTGGCCGCGGAGATCGGGGTCACGCTGATTGGGTACGTGAGAAACGGGAAGATGAGGGTGTATGCCCACCCGGAAAGGGTCAGGTTTTAGCGGTTTCCTTCAGAAATTTTTAAATCTTCTTTGAAGAAAGACGGACCCATATGCGCGACAAATCGAATGCTAAAAATGTTTTTGTGAAGGACCTCAGAGCAGGAGAGGCCGTCAAAAGCACCTTCCTGGTGACGGAAAAAAGCACGGCCTTCACGCAGAAGGGAGCACCCTATATCAATCTGCGCCTCCGTGACCGGACGGGCGATATCGACGGCAAAGTCTGGGACAACGCTGCCGTCCTGGAAAAACTCTTCAAGAGAGGGGATGTGGTGTACATCACCGGCCGGGCCGTCAGTTATCGGAATGCTTTGCAGATCACCGTGTCGGAAGTCACGAAAGTCGACGGCACCGACATTCATCCCGAGGACTACGCGCCGGTCTCCAAGGAGGATATCAATGGGATGTTCGAATCCGTTGCCGGTTATGTGGAAACCATTGAGGACCCCTGGCTCAGGGCCCTTCTGGAAGCCTTCTTTGCCGACGATAGCTGCGTAACTCGATTCAAGAAGGCTCCGGCTGCGAAAGGATTTCACCACGCTTACATCGGCGGCCTTCTGGAACATACCCTCTCCACGGTGAGACTCCTTGATATGGTGGCGCGTCACTACCCGACGATTCGCAGAGACCTCCTCATCACCGGGGGGATCCTTCATGACATCGGCAAGATCGCCGAGTTTAATTTTGACGGCATAATTGACTACAGTACCGAGGGGAGACTGGTTGGACACATCGTCATGAGTGTGGAAATGCTTGATGCGAAGATCGCCGGGATCGAGAACTTCCCCGGACTGGACGGCTTTTCACCGGTTCTTCGAACGGTTTATCTATAAAGGCGGACGTTAGGGACAGTGGCGAGTGATGAGTGGGTAGTGGTTAGCAAGACCAAAAAGACAAAATAGACTAGACAGACCAGATAGACCTCAAAAAACAGTGGTAAGTGGTGAGCAATAAAAACAGTGAAGAGTGACGAGTGGTGAGTGGCCATTAAAACAGTGGTTAGTGATGAGTGGTGAGAAAGACCAAATAGACTTCATTTAGAGTCGCTCCCCGAAGATCTTCCGGCCGATTCGCACGATGGTGGCACCCTCCTCGACGGCCACCTCGTAATCGGCTGTCATCCCCATGGAAAGTTCACTCATCTCGACGCGCGGAAAGTTTGCACGGGCGATTTCGTCCCGGAGCTCCCGCAGCATCCGGAAGAAAGGTCTGACATCCTCAGGGTCATCGAACCAGGGTGCCATGGTCATCAGACCCTGGATGGAGAGATGATCGAGCATGGAGAGTTCCCCAATGAAACCGGGAACGTCCTCCCTTGGGGCGCCGCTTTTAGTGGTCTCGCCGCTGAGATTCACTTCGATGAGGATCTTCACCGGCCGGTCTACGGCCCGGGCCCGCCTGTCAAGTTCCCGCGCGAGGCTCATCCGGTCGACGGAATGAATCATGTCGAAGAGCCGCACAGCGTATTTGGCCTTATTGGATTGGAGATAACCGATCAAATGCCACTCGACACTCTTGCCCATCTTGTCGATCTTGCGCCGGGCCTCCTGCACATAGTTTTCACCGATGATGTCTACACCGCAGTCGATGGCTTCCATGATCCGGTCGTCATCGACAGTCTTTGTCACGGCCATGAATCTCACATCGGAGGGTTTCCGGCCGGTTCGGAGCGCCGCTTCTGCGATTGTTTCTCTCACGATGCGGATGTTATCCCGAACGTCCGACATGACCATCCTCCGCTCCAAAATCCATGGCCCCGACTTCACGAAGGGCTTCGACCACCTCGCAGATTGGCAGTCCGATGACATTCGTGTGTGATCCGCTGATTGCACGGATGAAAAGGGCCGCCCGTCCCTGCACGGCATAGCCCCCCGCCTTGTCGTAAGGCTCTTCCGTTTCGATGTACCACTCCATTTCTTCCGCTGTCATTTCCCTGAAGGTGACGGCGGACGTGACGGCTCTGCGGACCCTGGCCTTCGTCGTCGCCTTCAAAAGGGTGAAACCCGTGATGACCCGGTGGGTCCTCCCGCTTAATTTGTGCATCATCACCCGGGCCTCCTCTCTTCGGGTGGGCTTTCCGAGGACCTCGCCGTCGATGATCACGACAGTATCGGCCCCCAGGACCCAGGCATCAGGGTACATCCCGGCAACGGAAGCGGCCTTCTCCTCGGAGAGGCGAAGGCCGTGCTCCTCCGGTGATTCATCTCCGACCATCCCCTCGTTCACCTCACTGGGTAAGACCCGAAAGGAAATCCCGGCGAGAGACAGCAGTTCCTCCCTCCGGGGCGAGGCCGAGGCCAGAATCAGTTGAGCTTTCTGCATGAAGCACATCCCGTTGAACCTCCGGTGCCGTAAAATGGTTTAAAAATCAAGGCATTATTTTAAATGGCTATGGTCTGCTTATTGCATCAACAACCCTTCGGCGGAGTCTCGTCTGCCCACGGGCGGAGCCTTCAGGCACAAAGGTTTGGGCCGGTGGCCGGAGCTGTAAAAGCAAAGTCCATTTTCATCGGCCACCCGATCACCTTCTTATTATATCAGTATTTTATGAAAAAGGGAGTGTTTCGGAAGGGCCAACGGGCTCCTTGAAAAAAGGAACAAGTCAGTGGAGTTACTCAAGAATTTTCCAGAATATCCGATCTCCCTAACAGGCGCACCGCCGGGCAGTATGGAGCCCTGTCCGGAAGCCTGTGACGAAACAAAGAAAAGGGTTCAGATGCAAGCAGAAGCCGTTTGCCGAGTAATTCTGGAGACTTCGGGTCGGGAACTGGCCAACTCCCTTCCTCAGACCGTTTTCGAGATGGATTCGGCAGGGGTTTTGACATTTGTCAACAGGACAGCCCTTGAGACTTTCGGGTACTCGACAATTGAGTTTGAAAGGGGAATCGACGC